>JAITBR010000050.1 GCA_031283485.1 Puniceicoccales bacterium
AACCGCCGACTTTATATCGATCCCAAGGAAGCGGAGATCGTGACTCGAGTGTTCAGGCGCTTTTTGGAAGTTCAGTCTCCGAGACAAATTGTGATGGAGCTAAACGCCGATGGCTCCAAGACGCGACAGGGGATTCCGTGGGTGGTCCCGAGGATCAAATATATGTTGGGTAACTACCACTATATCGGTAAGGTCAATTACAATGGGAACGTTGTCGAGGGTGAGCAGGATGCCATCATCGATCAGGAACTGTGGGATCAAGTGCAGGAGTTTCGATGTGGAAATAAGCAAACCAATGACCGTTATACTCAAATGGAGACCGTTGCGCCTCTGAAGGGTGTGCTTCGCTGTGGCCACTGTAATTGCGCGATGGCACCGACTTATACCAAAAAGCACGGCCGAAGATATTTTTACTATAAATGCCAAAAGGATTCGGAGCGAGGCATTTCGATATGCCCCGTAAAGTCGATCGGTGCGGGAGAGATCGAGCATTTAATTTATGATCAATTGGTCAAAATAATGCAGATGCCCGAGGTTTTGGTGGCCCTAGAACAACATTCTGGAATGGAAGCTAAGGCGATACTTGCCAAGTTCGATGGCGAAATTTGGACGGCGATGAACAATGGCGAAAAGCGACGCCTTATCGAGTTATTGGTCGAAAAAGCAGAAGTAAGGGAAGATGGACTGACGATTGAAATTCGCACCGAAGGAATTAAATCGCTGCAGGCGGAATACATTTACAAAGATAGGAGCTATGCATTTGCCCCGGCACAAGAGATCAAAGTTACCGTCCTCCCTCACGGAAATGTTAGCATCTTCATCCCACTGATATTTAGAAAGCATTCGCAGCGCCGGAAAATTATCGTGAATGGAGGCATTAGGGATTCGGCGGATTTAGATCCACTATTGGTTTCGATTGCGCGAGGACGTCATTGGCAGCGGATGATCGATGATGGGATTTTTGTGAATGGCCGGGAGTTGGCGAAGGCAGTAGGGCGAGATCCCTCGCAAGTGGCATCCAACTTACGGATAGCGATGTTAGCCCCGGAGATCGTCCATCAAATTATCACTGGAAATGCCCCAAAAACATTGACATCCCAAACGATGCGCCGCGAAATCCCCGAGCTCTGGACAGACCAGATGGAGACCTTCCTCGGCAAAAGGGAAACCCCGTCGACACGGTCGACTTCGATAGAGCTGGCTGTGCCAGCAAAGCATTGACGTCCCAAACGATGCGCCGTGAAGAGAAACCCCGGGAAAGGCTTGAGGTTTTTGAAAGGAACATGTATAGAAGTCGCAGAGGAGGCAAAAATATTTTTATTTTTATCTTGATTTGTCACCAATGGGAGTTTATGGTATAGATGCATGTTCTTTTTCAAGAAAATTTTTTCGTTTTTATTTTTTGTTTATTACAATTTATATGCATTTTCGGCTGCTCCTCCTGCTCCTGGGTTAGGGCCTAATGTACGAATGGAAGTGGCCTTAAATGTGCCTATTAATGCCATCGGTGGTGTTCCATTTTGGTATGCGAATCTCGTAGCTAATCCCCCAGCTCCTGGAGCACTTCCCCCTCCAGTACCTGTGTTGCCTGCAGCAGGAGTAAATGTAGCTCCAGGAGGGGGACCTGCCAATTTGGGAGCTGCTCCTGCCCAAATTGATGTTGACTCTGATACCGTAGCCGTCGATAAATTTATAAGCTATTGCCACAACGCCTCCCTAGGCGAATTTGATCCCGCTGCTGCCGCTGCCGCTGCTGCTGCCGCTGTTCCTGGCGCTGCTGCTGCTGTTGTCGCTGCTGCTGCCGTTCCTGCTGTTGTTACTGGCCTGCAAATGAATGCATTAATCAACAGGCTTCGAGAGTTTTATTCAACGAATATTAATGATTTTAAAAATGTCATAACCACCGCAACTTTAAACTCGGCTGATGTTCGCCATCTTTCGTTGGCAGCTATCACAGTCATATCGAGAAATACGCTACCACCAGCACCACCGACATACGACTATCGTTCATTTTTCTTCGCAAGGATATTTAGATCTTCACAAATTCAGCTACCAGCCGGGCTTATGTGTGCTCGAAGGCTTCCTAATATTTTTTTTCACGCATTTGGACAAAATTTTCCTGGTGGAGGTTCTCTTGCTGTTAGTAATAATATATTTCATTGGTGCATTCGTCAACAAGGCCACCCAAATCAAGCACATACGGAAGGAGCTTTTGAAGAATTCTTACACACAGTCAAAGCAGACCCATTTCAGAATCAAATAAGATTCAACGCATTTTGCGCTGCTGCTAATGTTTTGGCTTTTATTGTTCATTTCAAAAATGAATCCCGTATATGCGAAATGTGTAAAGGCATGTATCCTACTAATATTTCTCAACATTTGCGCGATTTATTATTAGGACCAGGAATGGTCGCACCTTTAATATATCCTAATAGAACAAAAGGGATTTATGTCCAACATGCAATAAGGAGGAAAAATATTGTTTTATTCCCGGCGGAATTTGTTATTCTTCCAACAGTGATTCCAACTCCTAATGTAGGCGGTGCCATGCCAATGGTAAGAATTGTATTTATTATTGGATATGGTTTTAAAAATGTTGACATCTTTGAATAAATGCCCAAAAGGGGGTTCTATGGACAGAAAGAGTGTTTATATTTTTAGTTGTTGTTCTTTCGTTTCTTTTTCCGCATTTGGAGCGAAATTGGACAAGGAAGAGATCATAGTAAAGGGCGTAAGAGAAATGGAAAAAGTCTGCAATTATGCCCGTCGCTTAATCCAGAAAGCAGCCTGTGAAACAGTAGCTGACAGTGAAGATGAGGTGGTTAAAGTTTTAACAGAAGGTTATTCAGAGTATTCTGAGAATCTCAAAAATGTAAATAACGATTATAGGACTCAACGTTCTTGGTTTTGTTTGAAAAACGCTGTTGCTTATTATGGACGATACGACAAAAAGCAACCTGACTCAGAACAATCCATTAGATTTAAAAATGCTGTTCGAGAGGAAGTAGAACGCACAATTGAAGAAACTAGAAGTGTGAAAAGTGCCATTTCAAAATATTCCGATGTACGGAAGAAAGCTTTGAATAAAAACCGTCGTTAAATCCGGCAGGATTTTTTATTTGTAATTTTTCGTTTAATATAAATCTTCCTGTTTCTTGGCAATCCTGAGTAATTGCCGGATCTTGGAGGTTAATATGCGGTCCTAGGGAGTGCGCTGAAGATAGCCCTCCTGGATCAAAAAGGGTATCGCGGATCCCCGCCAGGAGGCAGCGCTTCCTGAATCTGGATTATCAGCAGTCGCAAACATCCGATCCGAAAATTGACGCGCACATGCATCATTTTTGGGTGCTTCGTCCGATATTCTGCCTGCGCTTGATGAGAGTTCATAAAAAAGGCATTTAATTTTGCGTTTGGGGATTTATGGGTTGACAATTGGCGTAAAAAAGATTTAATAGTCTTGATTTAATAAATATCATGAAAAGGTTTAAAATTAGTTCATTGTTGGTGGGCACGTTTTTGGTGCCCGTGGTGAGTTATGGGTCGGCGGATTTCGGTGGAACCGATGGGCAGTTTGCCGGTGTGGTTGTCAGTGATGCCGCGCTTTTTGAGGCGATCAAGGCGCAAAATATAAATCTTGTAAATTATCTCCTCGATCACGGCGCAAATGTAAATGCTCGTATGAAGGAAGTAGAATACAGTTGGGGAAATTATCCATTTAAACACTATTTAAGTCCACTCGTCGTAGCCATTCGAACGAGGAACATCGACATGGTACGTTTGTTGCTAGGGCGAGGGGCAAATGTAAACACGGAAGGCGGCAGTGTCAATGTTCCGCTCTATGAGGCTGTTCGTAGCTGTCCTGATAATATAGTCCGTTTGCTTTTGGAACAGAAAGGAATTGATATCAATGTACGCCAGAATGTAAACATGAGTTGGGATGACTATGAGAGGGGAGAAGATCCGCATCAAGTACCAGAGACAGCACTGGGATATATAAACAAAGTGGGTATAGGAAGTGGGCCTAAAGCAGGTGAATGTTATGAAACTGTCAGATTAATGCTTGCAAAGGGTGCGCGGTCGCGGTAATGGGTACATAAATAAAATCCTAAAAAGCTGTTTAGGGCAGCTTTTTTTTGACCAAAAATGATAGGACCAACGGTAAAGTCAGTCCTTTTTATATTGTCCCTAGAAACTCTTCACCACTGTAGGATCTGGATGAATCAATGGATCTGGATGCTCTGGAGTGTTTTCGAGTTTGGTCATAGTTAGCTTGATAGCTCCCCGTTCAAAGGTACGTTCTTGTCCATCACTTTCCACGGCACTTGCCTCTGCTTTCAGATCTGGTTGAATTTTTCCAGAATTAATTTCTTGGCGACTCAATGTAAACAAATCACCTGCTGCTTTGTTAAATGCATCGACCACATCCGCACCGCCAAATGCCGTAGCCAAATTTCTAATATTTTCCGACACACCGAAATGAATGTGCAGAGCATGCCCACCATCTACACTTTCCATCTCCGTTCCAAGTAACTTCCCACCGAATTGCGGCAGGATCATTCCTCCTCCATGGGCACTCATGTCGTAATCTACCGCCATGTGATAACCTTCCGCCACATCTGGAGAAATTGCCCCGGATTTCATTTTTGCCTCGATGAACTCATGCATAAACTTCCGGGTTTCGGTTTCAATTTCACCGGCTAAAGCTTTTCTACCATCTTCCGTTTCTATTTTCCTGAGTTTTTCACGTGCAGCTTCTACTTCTGGTGAATCTATTCCCTCTCCTGGATTGTGCGATGCTTTCCATAATGCTTCGTTGATTGCATCGTTCCTTGCTGCGATCGCATTATTTAGTCGAGCTTGAGCAGTTGTATCGTTTGGTACTGCCTTAAGTGCATTTCTGGCCGCATTTAATTCATTATCCAATTGCGATAATTTTTCTGGATTTGTCTTTTTTAAAAATGCAGTACCCAGATCGTGTTGGATACTCTGCCTTAAAGTGTCAATATTCCCATCCTTAAGATCCCTAGCTAATTTAACTAATGTCCCTAGGGTGTCAAAAAATTCAACTTCGCGGAAGATTGCCGGGCATTTCGTGTCACCCGTAACTCCCATCGCATCGACAACGGAAATAACTCCCGCAATTGCTGTCTGTCGCGCTTTTTGTGCATCCGCATCATCTCCCTCAGGAAAATTAAACGGCTGATCCAACCCAAATGGATAGCTGTGCTTCAATACCGCATCCCGCATGAACTTTCGTTCATCATCAGTAAATACACCCGATGCTTGCCCTCCTAATTCCATATAGGCCGTACTTGCCAATGGGTGATCTTTGGCAGCTCCAAAATCTCCCTTCGCAGCATCGGTGGTGTAGCCCAAATCGTGGTCGATCATAATTTGCATCGCCATCAGTTTCTCCTTCGCCGATACATTGGCAACCTGGTCCAAAGCGTTGAGTGTGTGTTTTACATTGCTCTGGATCACATGCCGTACGCCGTGGTCGCTTCCGGAAATTACCGGGTAACCCGATTATTTGATAATCCGATTACCCGGTGATCCGTCCTTGTACTGTTTTTCGATTACCGCCACCTCGCGCCATGCGCACGTAGCAATTGAGCAATTTGGGCGTTGCTTCCTG
>JAITBR010000091.1 GCA_031283485.1 Puniceicoccales bacterium
GCTGCCGGTGGAGGTAAAAGTACGCTTTTGGGGCAAATTATACGCAACACCGAAGCAGAAATCAATGTCTTGGCCCTCGTCGGTGAGCGCGGTCGTGAAGTGCGTGAATTCGTTGAAAAGGACCTAGGTCCCGAGGGATTAAAACGTTCCATACTTGTCATTTCTACATCGGATCGGTCTTCAATGGAGCGACTAAAGGCGGCGTACGTGGCGACGGCCATTGCCGAGTATTTTCGCGATAAGGGGAAAAAGGTCCTGCTTATGATGGATTCGGTCACTCGATTCGCTCGTGCGCAGCGTGAAATTGGGTTGGCTGCTGGGGAACCTCCAACGCGCCGTGGATTCCCGCCATCTGTTTTTGCAACTTTACCGCAATTGATGGAACGTGCCGGTCAGTCGGAAAAGGGTTCAATTACGGCGTTGTATACCGTTCTCGTTGAAGGTGACGACATGACAGAGCCTGTTGCCGATGAAACCCGTTCGATCTTGGATGGCCACATAATATTATCGCGTAAACTTGCTGGGATGAATCACTATCCGGCGATTGACATTCTCGCCAGTGTGAGCCGCGTGTTTAATCAAATTACGGACGAACGCCATAGAAAAGTGGCTTCGAAATTGAGAACTATTCTGTCGAAATATCAGGAAGTGGAGTTGTTGGTTCGCATAGGCGAGTACAAGCGTGGGGCTGATAAACAGACCGATGAAGCCATTGATCGCATCGAAGCGGCCAATTCGTTTTTACGCCAAGGATTGCACGAACATGACAGTTTTAAAGCAACAGTGGATAAGCTTGCACAGGCAGTTGGCATGTAATGGCAAAGTATATACTGGAGGATATTTTACGCGTACGAAATTTTCGCAAGGATGTGGCCGAGAAGAACTTAACCCAAGCTCAACGCCTGGTTGTAGAAGCGGAAGAAAACGTTAAACGTGCGAAACAAGCTCTTGAAGAATTTAAAGTTTTCATAGTTGAAGAAAGTGATAGGCTCTATAAAAAAGTGATTGGACAAAAAGTAAAGAAGCTGTCCGTAGACGGTTTGAATGCTGCACTGAAAGCGTTGAAAAACAAACTGTTTGATTATGAAAAAATCGTTGAAGATGAAAAAGAAAATTTAGAAAAATCAAAAAAAAATCTTGAAGAAAAAAGAATAGCTCTGCAGGAAGCTAATAAAAACATTGAAAAAATTTCCGCCCATAAGGAATCTTGGGTAAAAGAGGCTAAGCATGAGGAAGAGATGCTAGCCGATAAGGAGTTGGAGGAATTTACTGGCAAAAAACAGAGAGACGAATGACAATTTTAAAAATGATGGAATAACATGGACAAAGTTAACGAATCGGGAACTGGTGAGCAGTTTATTGGTGAATCGGAGGAGATGCCGCTGGGCAGTCCCGCCTCGGAGAGCGTGAACAGATTCGATGCCATACTACTCGGCAACAGGAAGGTTGGTAAGCGGAAGCGTGGCGGTTCAGGTGAGGATGGCAGTCCCCGTGTTTTGGGGCGCAACAGCAGAACCTACGGCGAAGAAGCCCCGTTTGCCGGAAGAAACAGTGATTCAGGTGAGGATGGCAGTCCCCGTGTTTTGGGGCGCAACAACAGAACCTACGGTGAAGAAGAAAATGAAGAGCGGAAAAGATTAGACAAGAAGAGCTATCGCAAAGTTACAAAAAACGTAAAATTTGGCGGCGATGTTATCCTCAGTAGCTTGCTCACGTCCAGTGAATTTCATAGGGCTGAGACTGTGAAAGCTGAAAAGCAGGCTAATAGTATCAGATCGATCGGGACTGAAATTGCCGAAAAAATTTTAGCTTCGGCTGCTGCACTTAATGCCAAACAAGAGGTTAGGATTATGTTAAAAAATAGCATTTTGCCAAATACGGAAATTGTCCTTTCGAAGGATGGCAAGATGTTATCTGTGAATTTTTTTACATCGGCATCGGAGTCCGCTTCACTGCTTTCTTCAAAGCAAGCGGAACTGCGATTACATTTGTTGAATACTTTACACGATGTCAATGACGTTGACGTAAATATTTATCAGGAAGCATCGACGGAATCTGAAGATTCCCACGATGGGCGTTCGCGTGGCGAGTATGTTGGCGATTATGATGATAATGTGGATGGTAACAAAAATAAGAGACGAAATTAAATTTGTTGCCATTGTTTGAAATTTCATTACCTGCCGTGACTGGATCAGTAGCGAAGGTCGCGTAAAGATGTTACATTTGAATAGTATTAGTTTTGATGTCGAGGTGCCATCTCGGCGTGTGGTTGTGGTTGATTTTTGGGCGCCATGGTGTGGGCCATGTCGCGCATTATCTCCGGTCATGGAGCAGGTTGCCTCCGAGGTAGGGCCAGATGTGGCCATTGCAAAACTTGACATAGACGAATGCCCGGAACTGGCGAAAAGGTTTGAGGTTCAGTCAATTCCGACGGTGGTGTTTTTCAAAAATGGAGCTGAAATTAGGCGTTTTGTAGGACTAATGACAAAGGCTAATATTTTGGCTGTAATTAATTCTCTGTAAAAAATAAAATGGCCAATTATCTTGGGTTAGATGTTGGTAGGAAAAGGATTGGTTTAAGCAGTGGTAGCGACGATCTAAAAATTGCTCTACCTGGGTGTGCCTTGCCGGCGCATGATAGGATGTTTTGTTTGCGCAAAATTGCTGATTTTATTAGTGAAGCATGCATAGAAGTTGTCGTTGTTGGTTATCCATTTAATTTGGATGGTTCAAAGAGCAATATGTGCAACTATGTTGATGAATTTGTGGCGAGTTTGAAACTTTTGACCGAGGATAGTGTGACATTTGCCATATTTGACGAATACCTGACGAGTAATCAAGCTGAAGCAGAGCTGAGGGTTGCACGCGGAGCAAAATTCGAATCACGTGGGCGCAAAAGGAGGTTGCGCAGGATCGGAGCCATCGACTCCAATGCTGCCGCTATTGTTTTGCAGGGATATTTTGATGAATTGGCCGTGCGCACGAGTGATTTTAATGAAAATCGGCGTAAATAAATTTTTCTATAGGTTTAAGGTGTTGTTTAATGGTCACTCCGTGTGTGGCTATGACCTGGCTTCGCCAATCGCCATTTTAGTTCTGCTGATTTTTGGGATATGCGCCATATATTCTTCGCAGAGTTACAGGGGCGGAGCGCAGTGGCAGGCACAGGTTGGATGGGCTGTTTTGGGGGTGATTCTGTACATCAGCGTATCGAGAATGAACTACGGTGTGTTTTTGCGCTACGCACACTGGATTTATCTGGCTAGTGTGGCGTTACTCCTATGCCTGTGGAGCCCGCTCGGGGAACGTCGTTTTGGCGCACTTCGATGGATTAATTTTGGCGGATTTATCTTGCAACCATCTGAAACGGCAAAGCTGGGATTTTTAGTTATGGCAGCGGCCATGATAGCTCGGTCAGAAATCATCGATTTAGTGCGATCGACGCGCGAGATGCTAAAATTTTTACTTGTATTTTGTGTACCAATGCTATTGATATTCCTTCAACCTGATTTGGGATCCGCGTTGATATTTCCACCGATGCTGTTTGCTATGCTGTACGTTGCTAATTTGTCGCAAAAATTTTTTGTCTACGTAATTTCATGTGCTTTGATTTTGCTGTCCATTGTAGCATTTGACATATTCGGCTATCGCATGTTTCTCGATAGATATGGTTTGGATCCCGTGAATGGTATGGGGTTGTACGAAAAGCGATCCTTTCTTCCTTTGAAGGATTATCAGCGCAATCGCATAATCTCGTTTGTGGCGCCGAATATCGTTGATCCAATGGGAGTTGGCGTAAGTTGGAATTTGAGACAATCGCTAATTGCCATTGGCACCGGCGGAATGTTTGGCAAGGGATTTAACAGTGGTGTGCAAGCAAAGCTCGGCTATTTGCCGAAATCGGTGGCTTCAAATGATTTCATTTTTTCGGTTATTGCCGAAGAAAGAGGATTTCTGGGTTCGACCGTAATTTTGCTTGCATATTTGGTATTGGTATTGAACGGATTGCGAATTGCCGCACTGTCCCGTGACCGTTTCGGTACGTACTTGGCGGTTGGCATAAGTGTGTTATTTATGACACATATTTGCATAAATGTCGGCATGACTTTGGGGTTAATGCCGATTACGGGTATTCCGCTTCCGTTCTTAAGCTATGGAGGGTCTTTTCTATTAATTTGTTGTTTTTTGCAAGGTGTGATACAGTCAATATATAGGTTTCATATGAGCTACGAATAGCGAATTTTTTAGCAAGAACTTCCGCTTTATTGGAATTTTTAACATGAAAAATTTGAATGGGGAAGATTATAAACTTGAACATGACGCAATAAGGAATGGTGCATCGGAGCGCGCCAAGCAACAGCCGCTGCTGCGGCGCATAATAAAGGCACTGTCCAGTCGGGATAAAGTCTTTCGAGAGATGGTTGTGGATATTGATCCAATGGAGAGTCGCGTGGCGCTGCTAGAGGATGGTATCCTAGAGAATTTTGAATTTGATCGCTACGGGGAAGAAAACTTCATCGGGGCGATTTTTAAGGGAAAAATCCAGAATATCGAAGCCGGACTGAAGGCTATGTTCGTCAATATTGGCCAGGATAAAAATGCATTTTTACACTATTGGGACATGTTGCCAGCGGCAAATGATAGTTCCTTTGAGGTCATCCGCAACAATCGGTCAAGTGAGTCCAAAAAGATTGAATTGCATGATATTCCGAAACATTATCCGATTGGAACTAACATCATGATCCAAATCACCAAGGGGCAAATCGGCACGAAGGGGCCGAGAGTTACGACGAACATTTCCCTCCCGGGCAGATGCTTGGTGTTAATGCCGCTCAACGGGGAATGCGGAATTTCAAAGAAAATTGAAGATGACAAGGAGCGAATACGCCTGAAAGATATTTTGAACAAAATAAGTATTCCGGATGGAATGGGCGTGATAATTCGCACCGCGGGCATCGGAAAGAAAATTCGCCACTTCGTTCGCGATTTGCACATTTTGCTAAGGAAATGGCAAGATATTTCCGAACGGTATCAACGCAGTGAAAAACAAGAAATATTGTACAAAGAGCCAGATTTGCTGGAACGGACAGTTCGAGATTTTTTAACCGATGATATCGATCGTGTTATCGTAAATGAGGAAGAAGCGTACAACCGTATGCTTGGAATTGTGGGGCAAATATCGCCGCGTTCCAAATCAAAATTTTTCTTGTTTAATGAAAACATTCCAATTTTTGAACGCTTCAATGTTGAACGCCAAGTGGGGCAAACATTCAAACGCTGCGTACCGCTTCCGTGTGGTGGTGAAATTGTCATACATGAGACCGAGGCGCTGACGTCCATAGATGTCAATACTAGCAATTACAAAGTTGGGGATGATGAAAACAAGAATTACATTTTTAGTTTGAATTGCGAGGCCGCTAAGGAAATCACGCGCCAACTTAGGCTGAGAAACATTGGTGGGCTGATTGTGATCGATTTCATTGACATGAAAAACAAACGCGATCGCATAAAATTGTATGAACTCGTCCGCGGTGAAATGGCTCGTGACAAAGCCAAAAGCCATGTTTTGCAAATTTCCCAGCTCGGGCTAATGGAGCTCTCTCGGCAGAGACATTCCCAGAGTAATAGCAGTGAATTACGTTCCGCATGCCCATACTGCAATGGTGACGGCTTTGTTAAGTCCGCTCTTACGATGTGCAGTGAGATCTATAGAAATATTGTGAGCTATATTCAGCATAATACCAACACGAAAGGCACGTGTGTCAAAATACATATCAATCCGGAGGTTTTGGAACAATTAAAGGCGAGAGAAAAGATTTTATTCGATGTGGAACAAAAATTTCATGTGAAATTATCCTGCGTTGCGGACACAACGTGTCATCTGGAGC
>JAITBR010000017.1 GCA_031283485.1 Puniceicoccales bacterium
CAGAGCCGTTGCTTCCAAAAAACCCAACCGCCGTACCGATCACCGCTGCGCCAGAATGGGCACCATATTGATTGCCGGAGGAAGTGGCAGTGGCGTCAGCGCTAGCACTCAGCGTGTTGCCGTTGCCAAATGTTGCTGTCAGATTATTAACGAAGGAGTTAGTAGGGCTATAAACAGCACTAGCCGCCGCACCAATCGCCACCGCACCGGAACGCACGTTAGAAGAATTACCTGAGCTTGAAGAGGTGGCGCTAGCGCTCAGCGTATTGTTGTCGACAAATGTTGCCGTCAAGTTATTGACTGGGGCTGAGGTGTCACTTTTATAGTTGGCTGTACCAATGGCACTAGCAGTGGCATCGGCCCAATTGCCGGAGGCACTCGCAATTGATCGTCCGTAAATGGACACCGGAGCGGCGAAGGTGAGGACGTTTTTATTCGCCTCTGCTGTGCCACCCGCAGCCCACAGGCCCACCGCTGCGCCCGAGGTTGTTGTACTGCTGTACGCCGCTATGGTCGGACGATATTTTGCCACGCCATTTTCCTTATCCGCATCAATGGTCAAATTCACCCCCGGGGCCAATCTCACCCCGACCGCCATTTGATAGTTCGTCACATTTGTGGCATACACGTGTGCCAGGACCTGCTCACCGGCCGCATTCGTGATGGCCGTATTGACCAGCGGATCATTGGCAAACATCAAAGTAAATAAATTCTCAGGTGTTAAAGCTACACCACCTTGTACTGTTATGTTGATCGCTGGCGTGCTGTTATTGCTGGTAGAACTAATAGCGCCACTGCTGCTAAAGGTGACTTTGTCGTTGGCACTACTATCCTCCATTTGGTAGGATTTGCTATCCTGCTGGGATGTTATTGAATCGTTGACGGCAGCTCGCATTCGTAAATTGGAACAGAAAAATATGAAACATGTGCAAACTGCCACTAAACTAACTTTACCGAATCTGATTCCCATGGGAAAGCATTGTAAACTGTTTGTAAAAGTTGTGTCAATATTAAAAAAAGTGTTGCATTGAGAATTTTTTAAAATATCTCGCAATAGGTGAGTGCTTTGACAAAGGGGACAGTGATACTGCTCACAGGCGGCTCGTGCGTACGCATGGCCGCCTCATGTGGGGATAAATCTTTGGCGCTTGTCGCAGATAAACCGGTATTTCTTCATTCGCTACTCGCCATTGACTCCGCGGGAATATTTTCCGATGTTACCATTGTAATTCGAGACGAAGCACAGCAGAGGGAAATCGAACGCTACCTCGGTGCGGTGAATTTATGTGCAAAGGTGAGCTGTGTTCAGGGCGGAGACTCGCGTCAAAAATCTGTCTTAAATGCCCTAATACACGCACAACACAGTCGACCGGACTTCGTGTTGATTCACGATGCCGCTCGTCCGCTCATTGCGAAAGATTGTATGCACTTGCTACTATCCGCATTGGGCGATCATGACGCAGCGGTACTTGCCCACAAAGCAACGGACACGCTAATGGACGTTTCCGGCGACAAACGAAATTATCTTCTACGCGATACCATATGGCACATCGAAACTCCTCAAATTTTCAGATACGAGGTCATTTTAGACGCATATCTCAAAGCCAAAGGTCCCCTAACGGATGATTCCAGTGCGCTTCCGGAAAGTACTAGGATGAAAATAATCGAAAATTTCACCCCAAACATTAAAATTACATATCCGCAAGACTTCGCAACGGTCAAAGCACTATTGAGTAGCAATTCCGTAAAATGAACATCAGAATTGGCCACGGCTATGACATTCACAAACTGATATGGGGAAGGAAATTAATTCTCGCTGGGGTACACGTAGAATCAGAGCTTGGTCTTCTTGGACACTCGGACGCCGATGTGGTGCTGCATGCACTCTCGGATGCGATCTTGGGCGCACTAGCTCTGCCGGACATCGGGGTATATTTTCCCGACACCAATCCGAAGAACAAAGATCTCGACTCAAAAAAAATATTGTCATTTGCAAATGACAAACTCGTTGAACAAAATTTTCAAATTTCCAACCTGGATATAACGATCATTGCCGAAATGCCAAAACTTTCCCCATTCATAGGAGGAATGAAAAAATCAATCGCGGAAATCCTCAGCATTCAATGGACGCAAATTGGTATCAAAACAACGACGAATGAGAGATTGGGCGACATTGGCCAAGGGAAAGCCATAGCTGCTTTCGCCAATGTACTCCTAATGGCTGGTTGAAACAAATTTTTATTGTTTTGCCATGGAAAGTATGCAAGCATGCGCACATTGATATGTTGAAGTTTTTCCGAAAACTACCGGCGGAAGCAGCCAAAACTGGGCGAAAATTGTGCAATTCAATCGGCGCACTATTTAAATTTGATAAAATTGACGCCGATACAATTGAACAGATAGAACGAATACTTTTCTCGGCTGATTTTGGTACAAAGACTACACAAGATATAATAGGCGAAATGAAACTTGCCCACAGGAGCAACCCTTCGATTCGCAAGCAGGATGCATTGAAAATCGCTGCCAATGTGCTCAAAAAATCCCTTAGTCGTGCCGAAACTGAATTGGCGACTATCGGTGATAAACCG
Organism: Puniceicoccales bacterium; assembly: GCA_031283485.1. The sequence continues at coordinate 2,589 of JAITBR010000017.1, forward strand.
CAGGTAATTTGCTTGGTTGGAGTCAATGGATCAGGAAAAACGACTACGGCCGCTAAGTTGGCCCATTTTTACAAAGCAAATGGGAGCTCCGTGTTGCTAGCCGGTTGCGACACGTTCCGTGCCGCCGCATGCGAACAAATCAAAACATGGGCGGATAGATTGGAAGTTGGCATCATCGGCGGACATCCAGGTGGTGATGCGGCAGCGATTGCCTATGACGCTTACCAATCTGCACTTACCAGAAAACGTGATGTGTTGATCATAGATACAGCCGGACGTTTACACACTAAAACCAACCTAATGACAGAGTTGCAAAAAATTTCCAAAATCCTCAAAAAACTCGACAGCAACATACAATTATTCAATTGGCTAGTAATTGACGGCAGCCTAGGAACAAACGCTCTGGATTCTGCCAAAATTTTTCACAGCGAAATTGGATTACACGGGCTAATAATCACTAAACTCGATGGTAGCAGTCGAGGAGGAATGATTGTTGGCATACATCGCGAATTGGGTACGCCAATTTTATTCGTTGGAATCGGGGAAGGGCCAGAAGATCTCGTCCGCTTCTGCATCGATGACTATATCAATGCCCTTTTGAAATCGGAATAAAACATTATTGCTTAGATAAATTTTATCCGTTAGATATGCTCCCCATGGAGAGTGGCATAAGGACCGAAGACGCGAGCAGAATTTATCTTCTTCCGAGTTTTTTCACAGCATTTAATCTATTTTTTGGATTTCTAGCGATCATTCGTTGCATACAAGCGAGGTACTGCGCTTTTTCCGAAGAAATGTCGGCACATTTTTACACACAGGCTGTTTGGCTGATAATTTTTGCCGGCATATGTGATTCTCTCGACGGTCGTGTAGCGAGACTGGGGGGCAAAGAATCCCTGTTTGGCAAAGAATTTGATTCAATCGCAGATGCAGTTTCGTTCGGAGTAGCACCGGCACTGATGGTATTTTTTATGATATTATCTCCAACGGAACAGTTCCCATTTTTTCGCCAAGTCGGATGGATTTTTGGTTTCATTTATTTACTTTGTGCCGGTGTGCGTTTGGCAAGATTCAATGTGATAACACATCCACTATTGCCGAAGATCGAGCAGAATAAAAATAGTCATGATTTCCTTGGGTTGCCGGTACCAGCTGCAGCCGGCGTAATAGTTTCGCTAGTCCTTGTTCTAAACAGATATGATTTGAAAATACTGTCGCTTGCACTTCCCCCTTTGATGCTGCTGATTGCATGGCTCATGGTAAGCAACATTAAGTACCCGAGTTTTAAAAAAGTTGATTGGAATACGCAGGCTAAGTGGGGCTCGTTTGTGTTTGGAATTGCCACCATTGTGTTGTTCACACTCGTGGAAGAACTTGCCATGGCGATAATATTTTTAAGTTATGTATTTTTTGGCATAACCCGACATATTACACGTAGCCGTCGGGCAAAATTATTAAAATGTCGACATTAATTGATATTTTGAAAAAAACTGAGGAATTTCTACGCCAAAAGGACATCTCAAATTCACGATTCGAAGCCGAATGCATCCTGGCCAAGGCGTTGCGATGCCAGCGAATTGATTTATATTTGAAGCATGCTGCAAAATTGAGCGATGGACAACTCGTCGACGTAAGGGCACTGCTGATAAGACGTGTCAATCGCGAGCCGCTGCAATACATACTTGGCGAATGGCCGTTCCAGGATGTGGTGCTCAACGTTGATTCACGGGTGCTCATTCCTCGTCCGGAAACGGAAGAACTTGTGGAACTTCTCATTGGAAAGTTTTCGATGTATAAAAATGTCAATCTGAGCATTTTGGACCTTGGAACCGGCAGTGGAGCCATAGCTCTCACTTTAGCTAAATATTTTCGGCGGTCGCGTGTACTGGCCTCGGATTATAGCTTGGATGCCCTTAGCCTAGCCCGGGAGAATGCTGCGCTTAATTCGATCCACAGCGTGACTTTTGTGCAATCAGACTGGTACACTAACATTGTTGGGGTATTCGATCTCATTATTTCCAATCCTCCATATTTGTCCGAAAAAGAATGGGAACAAACCCAACCGGAAATAAGAAATTTTGAACCAAAATCAGCCCTGTGTGCAAAGGATGAAGGCAAAGCCGATTTGCTGAAAATCATCGATCAATCGGCGCAGTTTTTGAAAGCAAACGGTATACTTGCCCTAGAAATCGGTGAATCGCAG
>JAITBR010000056.1 GCA_031283485.1 Puniceicoccales bacterium
AATTTCTCCGCTGTACCAAATCAATCGAAATTACCTCATGACTATACTATTTTTGCGCCAGTGAATGATACTAAGTACGAAGAGCCAGACACTAAGGATTTTTCATTCATCAAATCACCGATGGTTGGCACATTCTATAGCGCACCATCGCCGGATGCACCAAATTATGTCGAGGTTAATTCTGAGGTTGATTCGCATACGGTTGTCTGCATCATCGAAGCAATGAAGGTGATGAATGAAATTGAGGCCGATATCAAGGGGATTATCGCCGATATTCTTGTAAAAAATGGTCAGACCGTTGAGTACGGCCAACCCCTATTCAAATTAAAAAAATCTTAACTAGCATGTTTGAAAAGGTGTTAGTGGCAAACAGAGGAGAAATTGCACTGCGCGTGATTCGTGCATGTAAGGAGCTTGGAATTCGCACCATGGCCGTGTATTCCGAAGTAGATGAGCAGTCTTTACACGTTCAATTTGCCGATGAAGCAATATGTATCGGGCCTGCTGAAGGAAAGCAAAGTTATTTGCGCGCCGATATGATCTTTAGTGCAGCGGAAGTGGGGAATGTGGATGCAATTCACCCGGGATATGGGTTTTTGTCGGAAAATTCGACCTTCGCTGAACAATGTCGTGATTGCGGCATCACCTTCATTGGGCCTTCCCCTGAAACGATCACCAACGTGGGAGATAAATCCATTGCGAAAAAAATGGCCAAGCGGGCAAAAGTTCCCGTTGTGCCAGGAAGTGACGGAGTGATTGATAGCGAAGTCGATGCAAAGCACATTGCCGACGGCATGGGGTACCCGATTATCATCAAGGCTGCTTGCGGTGGAGGTGGAAAAGGCATGCGGCTCGTGAATAATTCTGTCTCATTTTCGAAGGAGTATCGCATGGCGCGCATGGAAGCGGAAAAATCGTTCGGAAATAGCTCGGTTTACGTGGAAAAATACATTGAAGAGCCGCGCCACATCGAAATTCAAATTTTGGCCGACAAACATGGTAAAGTCATACATTTATTTGAACGTGATTGCTCAATTCAACGCCGCTACCAAAAATTGATCGAAGAAGCGCCATCTCCATTTTTAACACCTCGCCTGAGGAATGAAATGGGGCGCGCTGCCGTCCGCATTGCCGAAAAATGTGGTTACAGCAATGCCGGCACCGTCGAGTTTATTGTTGACAAATACGGAAATTTTTACTTCATTGAAGTGAATGCTCGTGTGCAGGTTGAGCACGGTGTTACGGAGGAAATGACTGATATAGATATCGTGAAATGGCAGATATTGATTGCCGCCGGCGAAAAATTGACGATCGACCAAAAGGACGTTAGGATTCATAGACACGCCATTGAATGCCGAATTAATGCCGAAGATCCCATGCACAATTTTACACCATGTCCAGGCGAAATCTCTTTTTGTTACCATCCCGGTGGCTACGGAATCAGAATTGATTCGCATGTATATGGAGGCTATCGCGTTCCGCAGTATTACGACAGTTTGATATCCAAAGTAATCGCGAGCGGGCGTACTCGTGATATTGCCATTAATCGTATGCACAGAGCCCTCGGCGAATACATAATTCGTGGAATTAGCACGACAATTCCATTTACTCGTACGGTTATGACAGATCAGAGTTTTAAGGAAGGCAGGTTTTCAACAAAATTCGTGGAAGAATTTCTAATACGCACACCTGTTGAAGCCTTTGTATCAACAAAATTTTAAAGAAAGTTAAACTATGGACCAAGATTCTGATAAAGTTCTCGTTCCGTGTAGCGGCGATGAAACGAATTGCAACATGGGAGCTATACGCATTAATAATGATGTTGTCGCCAATATAGTACGCCTAAGTGCGTTAGGGGTTAACGGAGTGGTGGATGTCGGCGGAACATCAGTTGCATCGCGTCTCAGCAAAATTTTTGGAAAAAATCGATCCTATTCCGGCGTTGGCGTTAGCGAAGACGCAAGTGGAAATTATGTAATCGATGTGCAGGTAATTTTACGCTTTGGTATTGAGTTAGCTAAAGTAGCTTTGGACATCCAACAAAATGTTGCCGAAAAAGTATTGGAAATGACAATGAAAAGCGTTAGCCAGGTAAATGTTACCATCGAAAAAGTTGTGCAAGACAGAGACGGAGATGTTGGTCCGGGTCAGCAAAATACGGATTATGCTGCAAACTAGCAATGCTAAATTTAATGCGTATGGATGTTGATTTGCCAAAAAAATTGATGAAATTTATAGCAAATGACTATTTCATTGGAGCGGCTTCACTGCTGCTTTTGCTGCTTTTTGCCAAAGCCTTCTTCAGGAGGCATTGGATTTCAATTTCAAGTTCAAAGTTCGGTAAAATTAAGGTATCTTGCCGCGCCTTATATGCGGCAATCTGTGAAGTTGCGAATGGTGTGGGAGGTGTATCCGTTCACCGTGTGAAGATAGCGACCAAGCATGGAAAAATCTACATCAATGTCTATGTTAAACTTAACGTATGCTGCAATGTATCCGTCGTGAGCGAAGATATACAGGTATGTTTAAGCAATTCCCTAGTCAATGATCTTGGATTAAATAATGTTGGAAAAATCAACGTAATAATTGCAAGTTTTCTGCGAAAGGGACATGGCAATGGTGAAATTTTTGCCGAAAATTATTGCAAATACCGTGGTTCCAAAACCGACAGTGGTGCAGATGAAATTAGTTAAGTATCACGCCCTCGGAAATGATTACTTGTTTATAAATTCTTCGGAAGAGGACTTTCCGGAGCCTAAATTTGTGAGGCGGATTTGTCAGCGAAATTTTGGAATTGGTGCCGATGGTGTTTTGTACGGTGGTGTTTCGAATGGTGAGTTTTGTGTATCGATAATTAATCCTGACGCCAGTGTAGCGGAAATCAGCGGGAATGGTGTGCGCATTTTTGCTCGTGCAATGCTCGATTGTGGCCATGTAATAAGCGGGGATGAATTCTCCGTTAACACTGGATTTTGCCGTGTCATCTGTAAAATTATATCCGCGAATGAAATTTCCGTGGATATTGGAGTGCCGCTATTTTTCGCTAAAAATTTACCTGCCAAGCCAAAATTCGGACATCACATCAATGTAAACGGTAGAGATTATACTTATTACGCCGTTTCCGTGGGGAATCCGCATTGTGTAATTTTCACCGATCAGTTAGTTCGCGAACATGTATTCAGTGACGGACCGATCCTAGAGAGTAACCCATCTTTTATTGAAAAAACAAACGTGCAATTCGCCCATGTCGTTGGGGAGAGTAAAATTGAGATCGAGATCTGGGAGCGTGGAGTGGGATATACATTAGCATCTGGTTCAAGTTCCTGTGGAGTATTCGCCGTTGCCCGTATGCTGGGCCAATGTGGCCCAACAGTTGATGTTTGCATGCGCGGCGGAATCCTTTGCGTTGAAGAAACACAAGGCAAAACAATAGTACAAACGGGCTCCGTTCAAAGAATTGCAAAGTGCGTGTTGTGATTTTTGCTACCGCAACCCCCCTCTATGAGGCGAGGCTTTCGAATAAAGATCCAGTTTTGGTTTGATTGAGGATCACGGGAACGCCGGACGTAATATCGCGCAATTGCTCAATCACGCCATGGCGGGTTTGGCTCATACTGTCAAATTGTTGCACAAACAACAGTTCCTTTTGGGTAGACACAACGGCATACGAGCGCCCATTTTTTTCGTGAAATCCAACATACAAAAGAGGTTTTTTTTCAAGAGTTTTCCAAATATCAGTGTTAAATAAATTTAAGTTTGTATTCATTTTAATTAGGTGAGGTTACTATGGCCTATACGCATGTTTATGATTTTTTTTTAATGCAAGCTAAAAGTGAGAAATTATTCGGAAGTTTTTAATATTTTCAAAAATGCATCCTGAGGAATTGAAACTTTGCCTATCTGTTTCATGCGTCTTTTGCCCTCTTTTTGTTTTTCCAATAGTTTGCGTTTGCGAGTGATGTCACCGCCATAGCATTTTGCCGTGACATCTTTTCTGAGTGCTCCAAGAGTTTCTCGAGCTACTATATTTCCGCCGATTGCCGCTTGTATTATAATTTTGAATAATTGCTTTGGCAAAATATTCTTTAATTTTTCACAGATTTCCCGCCCACGAGAGGAGGCTTTTGAGCGATGCACAATGGATGAAAATGCGTCCACAGATTCTCCATTAACCAGGATGTCCAATTTGACCAAGTCCGCGTCGCGGTATTCTCCGATTTCGTAGTCCATGGAGCCATACCCGCGGGTGATGCTCTTCAGCCGATCGTTAAAATCGACTAGGATTTCATTCATTGGCAATTTGCAGGTCAAAATAACGCGTGACGAGTCCAGCGTTTCGGTGTTTGAACAAATCCCACGTTTTTCGCTGACTAGGGATAGCATGTCACCTATGGAGTCGTTGGGAATGTGTATTTTGGCCACTATCATTGGCTCGTGAATTTCATCAATTACTGACACATCGGGCAGGCGGAGAGGATTATCAATGTCAATCCATGTTCCATCGGTAAGCTTTATTTTGTAAATCACGCTAGGATGGGTGGATATAATGTCCAAGTCATACTCCCGGCGAATACGCTCTTGAATGATATCCATGTGTAGCAATCCAAGAAACCCGCACCTGAACCCAAATCCGAGGGCAGTAGAAGTTTCTGATTGGTAAACCAGGGAGGCGTCATTCAACTGCAGGCGAGCAAAACTTGACTTCAATTTCTCATAGTCCGCGGTATCGATGGGATAAATCCCGCAAAAAACCATCGGTTTAACATCCTTATATCCCGGTAACATTTCTTTCGCCGGATCAGATGCCATTGTAATTGTATCGCCAATTTTTATCTCGGTAACATTTTTGATATTCGTCACGGCGTATCCGATGCAGCCTTCAGGTAATTTTTGCAGAACCTGCATTTTTGGAGAGAAGCAGCCAACTTCGTGCACGATTGCCAATCGGCGCATGCTCATCAACAGAACTTCATTACCGGCTTTTAATTCGCCGGAGAATACCCTAACGTGGCAGATCACGCCTTTGTATGGATCGAAGACTGAATCAAAAATCAAAGCGCGAGTTTGAGAAATTTCTTGCTTTTGCGGTGGGGGAATGCGATCAACGATGGCCTCCAGAATAGTATCTATGCCAATGCCAGACTTTGCACTGGCCAGTATTGCTTCCTCGCGTGAAATTGCCAGTATATCCTCCAGCTGAGTTAAGACACCGCTAACATTAGCACTTGGGAGGTCAATTTTATTTAAAATTGGGATAATTGCTAGTCCTTGGGACATGGCTAAATTAGCATTTGCAACAGTCTGGGCTTCAACACCTTGGGAAGCGTCAATCAACAGCAATGCTCCTTCACATGCCACCAAACTACGTGACACTTCGTAGGAAAAATCAACGTGACCGGGTGTGTCGTTGAGATTTAGGAGAAATTCACCCTTTGTTGGGTGTGAATAGTGCATCGACACGGGGTGGCTTTTAATCGTTATGCCGCGTTCCCGTTCGAGATCCATGGAGTCTAATAACTGGTCCTGCATGTCACGCTGCTCAATCGTTCGCGTACGCTCAAGCAAACGATCTGAAAGCGTAGTTTTGCCGTGATCAATATGGGCGATGATACAAAAATTTCTTATCCTGGAGACATCTTCCACGGGATTGAGCTTCTTTTAAAAATTTCACAAATTGCAAGCTCGAAGGATTGGTGAACGTCGCACCATTGAGATTTTCATTGCATTTTTTGAAAATTTTTTATCACATGCCACCATGGATTCGAATTCGGTGCGGCAGTCATTCTTCGATTTTTTTAAATCAAAGGGGCACACTTTGGTAAAG
>JAITBR010000103.1 GCA_031283485.1 Puniceicoccales bacterium
CAAAGAACCACTTCTAAGCAGCACAAACCAGGATGGGGGTAGTGCGGCAGACTTTCCCCCCTTTGACTTGGTTGCAAGCACTTTTCATAGTGCTTATTTCATTTAACTATTCCGGCTCGCAGAGGAGTAACTGCGACTGAGATTCGCAGATGCTTCCCTTCTTACACTTACGCCAACTCTTTTTGGTTCATTTGGCCTCTCCGGCTCGACATGGGCTAGGCTATCAGGAGGCACAGGTGCTCCTAGCATTAAATTTTGCCTGGATTCAGCTTCAGTGCGAGCTACAGATGCTTCCCTTCTTACACCTACGCTAACTCTTTTAGGCTCATTTGGCCTCTCCGGCTCGACATGGGCTAGGCTATCAGGAGGCACAGGTGCTCCTAGCATTAGATTTCGCCCAGATTCAGTTTCAGTGCGAGCTGATAACCACGCTGCTGGACATCCCATTCTAATGCAAAGTTGTTTTATATCGTCATCCAAATTACAACCACTTATGGATTGGGCAGCTGCCTCTACAACAAAGGCTCTCCCATTTGGACTAGCTGCACTTATGAAGAGCGAAGTATTAGGTGCGATTTTTTTAGACAAAAAACTATTTTCACCGTTATCATTTTCGTACGACGCACGGATGCTCTTCACAAACATTTCAAATATATTAGGATTTTTATAACTAAGCCTGTGCAATGTGGTGACCCAATGAATACCCCCTGACTTATCTTTTGAATAACAGTCTTCAGGGACAGGGCAACTGAAAACTCCCATTGTATTTGCTGTACACCTAATCGCTGTTAGGACATTATCATGAAGTTTTTCCCTAAACTCGACAACGCCCGCTCCATTGTATTTTAAATTTAAACTAATGACGCTTTTTATAACTTCTTTCACGAACGAATAATCTGGCGAAGACGTAGCATTGGCGCTATCGGAAATAAATAAGTGAGAATTACTCTCTCGCGTCATGGGGATAACACCAACCTTTGGTTCATTCCCTTTTTTTTCTGGTCTGAAGAAATAAGTTTCCTGAGGTAGAGTAAGTCCTCGCGCGTTCAACAGCGAATACACCTGTTGAACCGCAACTGCTGTTTCGTGCGAAGTTGTATTGCTAAAATTTACTCTCACTCCAAACACTTTCCATATTTGTTCTTCAATTTCAAGTACAACAGGATCGGTGGATTTTTCACGGACTATTGCGCACGGCACGTCGCCATTACATTTACGCACGAACTCATCTAGTGAGTACCAACGGTTCAGAAATGCAATGTCTTTTATCGCTGCTTCAGCCGCACCTTTTACTTCCGAGTTCGGCTGTGCCAGTGCGCCAACAATGACTTCTGCTTCATTTGGTGAAATTGCATTTTTCGCACTATGTTGTGCATAATCACGAAGATAGCTTGTAGTGGTTCTTGAAAGAGGGACAAGAGGGGCATTCGGCCCTGGTCCTTTTAGCAAATTCAGAAGGGAGTCGATCATTTCATTTACTCCCACCAACGCCTGTGTGCGCAGCATTTCCATCACGAAAATAATTAGGGCGTTTATATATTTAAGATCAACCTGAGAAGTTGCAGCTTCCCTTCCCTCTAGCGGCTTCGGAGGCACTGCACTTATGGCCGACTTAAAAAGGTTAGATACTCCGGGTACCTCAGCCAGTTTCAAAACATGTTGTTCGGTGCCTAAAGTACCATATTTTGATTTCATCTGATTAAATATTTCTTTAGCTTTATTAATAACTGTATTAATAAGTTCACTATCTTGCATTTCATCAGTTGGCTGGGTGGGAGGCATTGTACCGCCTGAAGTTAACCTGCTCAAACTATCCATTCATTTCTCCATCGTTAAATCAACAATCTATGCCAGTAGAATTGTTTTTTACAAAAAAGCAACAATAAAACAAAAAAATGATTTTGATTAAAAATATTGTTGCAGTCATTTAGCATGCATGCCATAGCTGCTCAGTCGGTAAATATTTTGTCTAAAGCTGTGAAGCGTTATGCCGGTTAGATATCCAGTCATTATGGGAATCCTAAACGTAACTCCAGATTCATTCTATGATGGTGGAAGTTACGAAACGGTGGATAATGCCATGAAACGGGCAGAAACGATGGCCTCCGAGGGAGCCGAAATCATAGATCTCGGTGGAGAATCAACCAGGCCGAATCACGTTGAAATTGACAGTGAAACGGAATGGTTTCGGATAAAAGGCGTTTTGGCACAGATATCAAAATTAGACGTAAAAATTTCCGTGGATACGCATAGGCTTGATGTTGCTAAACTAGCACTCGAACATGGAGCATCGATCCTAAATGATGTGTATGCCTTTGAACACCTCGACGAAGCAATTGAACTGACCAAGGGATATGGCGCAGAATTGGTAGCGATGCACAACGCACGCATCCGACCGCCGTCGGAAGATATCGTAGAAGATATTGTGGCAAGCTTTCAACAGGCCATTTCCACGGCGAAAAAACGCAACTTTGCTACGGAGAATTTAATATTGGATGTTGGTATCGGATTTGGCACGACTCCAGCGCAGGATATTGAAATTATTTCACGGCTGAATGAATTGGCCGATGGATTTCATGAGCGCATTCTAATTGGCACATCCAGAAAAAAATTTATGAGTATTTTCAGAGAATATACGCCCGCCGATCGGTTGCCGTGTACACTGGCCAGCACGGTGTACGCTTACTTGAGTGGTTGTGCAATATTTCGTGTGCACGATGTTAAAGCAAATTTCGATGTGCTAAATTTTATGAGGGTTACGCATGAACAGTAGCATTTTTTTGGAAGATCTTGAATTTCAAGCTAAACATGGGCTATGGGAGTTCGAAAGAAGTCAATTGCAAAAATTTTTGATATCCGTCCGTATTTTGGGTGATTTTTCAGCAGCTACACGATCCGATGATATTGCAGATACAGTGGATTATACAAATGCCTATGTTACAATTAAACAAGCCGTTGAAGGAAACGAATTTTGTTTGATTGAGCGCCTCGCTGGTGAGATTGCCTTTGATATTTTTACCAAATTTTCGATGGTCGTTTCTGTGGAAGTTACGATTAAGAAGTACCCGTTCTGTTTGGCAGGCATAAAATATGGAAGCATCGGATTTAGTGCGAAATTTTCACGTTAGTTTCCTTTCATTGGGCACAAATCTGGGTGACAAAATCGGAAATCTCAGGCGGACCTTGGGTTTGCTACCCAAGAATCAGGCAATAGACATGATAAAGCTTTCCAGCATCTACCAGACGGCACCTCAGAATTTCACTGAACAGGAAAATTTTTTAAATTGTGTTTGCGAAATCAAAACGACTCTCGATCCTATTCAACTTTTGCACTTTTGCAAGTCAATCGAACGGAAACTTGGCCGCCAAACAACATTTAGATATGGACCACGCTTGATTGATATCGACATATTGCTGTACGATGATCTAACGCTCACCACTGCAGAGTTGTCGATCCCGCACCCGGAACTAGTGCGCAGAAATTTCGCATTGACACCGCTAAACGAAATAGCCACAGATTTAATCGTTTGCGACAAACCACTCGCCCACTGGATGGCTTTGTGCAAAGATCAACAGGTTGCGCTGATCGGAAAATTGGAGTCCTTGAAATAAATCGGCAACGGATGGTTTTGCACAATTTTCGCCCTAAAATTTACAACATTTCCCACCTGGGAATTCAGGGGACTTCCCTTCGTAAAAACTTCCTAATCTCTGCTCATGTAAGAGCCATCCGTCGTGCTTATTTTGATGATGTCGCCTTCTTTTATGAATAATGGCACTTGCACAACCAATCCAGATTCTGTCTTGGCAGGTTTTTGCACGTTAGAAGCCGTATCACCTCGAATGCCCTCCGGAGATTCGACCACTTTCATCGAAACTGCTGCGGGTAAAGAAATTTCGACAGGCTTACCTCCGATGTACTGCACGTCGTACTCCAGGCCGATGACCATAAATTTCTTCGTTGCACTAACCATGTTTTCCGACAAAACAACATCTTCGAATGTCTTTAAGTCCAAAAAATGATGTCCACTTTCATCGACGTAAGAATATTCGAGCGAACGCACCGTAGTCGCCAAAAAATTAACTGAATCCGATGAGAGAAATTTTACGCTCGTTGATGCCCCGGTCTTGCTATTGCGCATAACAACCTGTACAAAACCAGCCTGTCGCCCCTGTGTGCGATGCTGAACCTCCAGCACCGTATGCGGGATGCCTTGATAATCGATAACTTTACCCTTTCTTATGTCCGTAGGTGATGCCATATACCTAATCCAAAATTTTATTTTTCGATTTCAGCCTGCCGCTCAATCACCGAATCGACAATACCATATTCCTTTGCTTCGATGGCTGTCATGAAATAATCACGATCGGAATTGCGTTCAATTTGTTCAACTGACTGTCCACTGTGCTTCGCCAAAACATCGTTCAATACCCTTCTCCACCGAAGAATCTCCTTCGCTGCTATGGAAATATCGGATGCCTGACCACTTGCTCCACCCGTTGGTTGATGTATCATTACTCTGCTATTTGGCAGGGCGTAGCGCTTTCCCTTTGTGCCGGCAGCGAGGATGATGGTCGCCATGCTAGCTGCCTGACCAAGGCAATAGGTCACAACATCACAGCGCAGAAACTGCATGGTATCATATATGGCCATACCAGCTGTAACGCTACCACCAGGGGAATTTACGTACAAATTGACGTCCTTTTTTGGATCCTCCATTTGCAAAAATAGCAGTTGAGCAACGACGGCATTGGCAACAAAATCATCAATGGGAGTCCCGATAAAAATGATACGATCCTTCAACAGCCTGCTGTAAATGTCCCACGTGCGCTCACTTCTACCATCACGTTCATATATATATGGGAGCGGCAAATACTGACTCATGGGCAAATGAGTACTGAAGTGTATGGGAAAATCAAGATTCTTGTAGTAAAGTCAAAAAAATTTTATAATTCGAGCTTAGTGAGGCAGTAATTAGGCGGAGTAACTATAAATTTATTGCATTGCATAATCTCGATTCTTAAAAGGAAAAGGCAGAGTGATTATTGTCCATGTGGTGGTCTTTATTTGCGCATGGGCAAGGCACCATTATTCCGCTCAGGTGGTGAAATTGGTAGACACGCTGTCTTCAGGCGGCAGTATCGCGAGATGTAGGGGTTCGAATCCCCTCCTGAGCACCAAAAATTTGTATCTTTAAAAAAGTGAGTTGATGGTTGAAAGGCGCATAGAATGCTCAAGGTTGCCCAGGCATTTGGCATTCATAATGGACGGAAGTGGGCGCTGGGCAAGGGAGCGTGGGCTTGCGCGAACGGATGGTCATCGGCGTGGCATTCGCGCTGCAAAAAATATTGTCGAAGCTGCGCTCAAGTATGGTGTATCATACGTGACTTTGTATGCGTTTTCCACGGAAAATTTTAATCGCCCAGTAGACGAAGTGTCGTTTCTATTTAAATTAATGGCAAAAGGTTTAAAAAAATATGCAAAATTTTTCGCGGAAAACGAAATTAAATTTTTAGCGATTGGTGACGTCTTCAGATTACCTGAAGAACTGCGATTGGCCATTGGAGATCTTCAGAGAAAAACCACAAATTTTACAAAACTTACGGTTAGCATAGCCATGGCTTATGGATCTAGAAATGAAGTTACTTGTGCGATCAGAGAGATCACACGTAAAAAAATTTTGGAGTCTGAAATAACTTGGGAAACCGTAGCTGAGCATTTGTACACGCACAAACTTCCGGATCCGGATATGATAATTAGAACATCGGGAGAAAAGCGTTTGAGTAACTTTTTACTCATGCAAGCGGCTTACGCCGAGTTGCATTTCATGGACATTAATTGGCCGGATGTTTGCGAAGATACTTTTGTTGAAGTTTTGCGTGAGTATGCAACACGCAATAGGCGCATGGGAGGAATTTGACAATGAAAAAAAGGATTCTAAGTACCGTCATCCTCTGGGTAACTTTGATGGCGACTCTGGGGTGTTTTGGGCTGTTTGGTTGCCTGGTTTTGCTGATCACAGCATCGGCATTTACTCAATGGGAATTTTACAAATTGGTGCAACTGGCTGGTTATAAACCATTTACAGCACTTGGGTCCGCATGCGGAATAGCAATGCAGTTGCAATGCTGGCATTCGCATCCATACGTAGCAAACTCGGGAGAAAGCCTAGTTGTAGCGGCGACCATCGTAGCGTGTCGCGCGCTCGCTGAACGCTCAGTGGCAGCCATGCGTAAATCGCTTGTTCCAACTTTACTCGGAATTGCGTATGTGCCATTCACATTCACATTCCCCATAACATTTACCGGTGAAATGCGCATCCTATATGAAATCCCAACGGCTACTACGCTTCATACATTACTCCTATTAGTAGCAATTGCGAAGTTCAAGGATG
>JAITBR010000068.1 GCA_031283485.1 Puniceicoccales bacterium
ACCGAAAATCTGTACTAGCGATTTTCCTCTCTGATTTTTTCCACCGGCATTCCACCATCCCACACTGGCATTCGCTAAATTAAACTTTTCTATATATATGAAGCCCTTCGCTAGCATTCGCTCACTTTTCTGCCGTGCCACCACAAAATCGGTGGCACTGTTTTTCCTAGCCAATGAATTTGGGGCAATTTTGGGGCATTGACTTGACTCTTCCTCACCGCTCCAACTTCACTCCATTCACTCTCCAGCAAGCCTTGTGTTTATGCGGGGTGCTCGGGGCGGGAGTCGAACCCGCACGTCCTTACGGACAAAGGATTTTAAGTCCTCAGCGTCTACCATTCCGCCACCCGAGCAGGGTCTGCACTAGTACAGATTTTCGGTTAGAATGCAACAATTTTGTCACAAAGCGAAAATTTCAAACTGGCGCAGCGGTATATGGAGATATCACTGCATGTGCCCAAATCTCCAGAAAAGCATTTTGGAAAATTCGACAAATTGTCAAGTGAAAGGAGGGTTAAAAAACGGATGGGCACGGTTTTTCTGGATGTTATTCGGATCTCAAAGTAAATCAAATACGATAAAGTATTCGGTATTTAGAAAAAATGAGACTTAGGCGCCACTCTGCGGAAACTTTTCCTGATTTCGGACGCCAGAAACATTGCTTTGTCGTACTTCGATTTAAATTCAGTTGAAGATAATTTTCGTTCCGTTGTCTCGGTGAGGGCTCGCACGGTAATATCTACAAATAACGGTATCCCCCTCGTATGCACACTCACTTTGGCTTTTGTGTAATGAAGGCAGCCTCCACTATAGGTCAAACTTTTGTTCGCTGGTGAGATAAAAATTCCACCGGATGGCGTTCGTATTGCAACTCTTATGTTAAAATTCAGCAATCTGCTGCCAAGCACACTTACCTTGCTTGGGATGTATTTTGAAAAATGTTCCCGAAGAGAGCTTTGATTGGTTAATGCATTTTGTACAAGTAGGGAATCCGCGGAAGATAATTCGAGTTTGGTAAAACTTTTATGCAAATCATCGACAGTTTTTATGCGATATTGCACCATTCTAGTTACGTGATCTTCGTTATTTGAAGAGAAAAATGAAATAACAAACTCCCCTTGATCCTTATCGCTGGCAAATTCAAAGGCTGGAAAATTTTTATCCATTAAAATGATGCAGGATAAGTCTTCGGAAACGATCTCCGCTAGATCGTGCAATATTCGGTCAACTTTCATGCGTTCGATTGACAACTTATGGCGATCACTCATGTTTACATAAAGATAGAATGACGCACCAACGATGAAAACAATGAGAGACAGCGACACCAAAATTTCAAGTAAAGTAAACCCTTTACGTTTCACTGTGTGATTACTTTGCATGAAATATGTTGTATTTATCCAGTGTACTGCCACACTATTTGCACCGTGCGAAAGGGCAGTATCTTGGCACTTGTATTTGGGATTGTACTGATCATAGGTACTTTATCCGTTTCTTTTTTGATCGATGTGGAAGACAAAATCATATACCTTAACCAAATAGATCCGAACATTGACTGGCGAATAAAAAATGATTCGGCTTTGTCAATTGTAATTACTAATCTTTATCTGTATTTGGTAAAAAATTACGATTGGGGTGAGCATATGCGAAAAACGGAGCAGTACATTGAGAAAATTTTGGGGCCGGATGTCCATTTTTCAATTGTTCCAGAGGATAACAAAATTCCCCTAACAGCCAGATTTTTGCCACTGTTCGAGCAGTTATTCTTTGCAATGAATTTGGATTTCAAAGATGTAAAGCTACTGATCTTTGAATTAGGAGAATTTTTCGACGAGAATGATTGTGGGATGTTAGAGATACGTTACCTGTTAACTTTGCCAGCGTTTAAACGCATATTTGTTGATGAAAACGGCTTCCTCACGAAGCAATGGCAAATTTTCACTGAAAACGTCACTTGTCAAAACACAGGAGCTGTGTCACTTTGTGGCCTCAGTGATGAATTACTAAGGGTGGTTTGTGCGCTGGAAAATTGGCGCATCAGTGATGCCAAAACCATTTTGCAAAATGCTTCATTTTCAAATCTGGGCGATATTTTTACGGAGCTCCATTCCGGGGGATGTGTCATCCGCAATCCCGAATTTTTTAGAAGCAAAAATTGCTGGTTTAACCTTACCATTACAATTGAATCCGGCGATGTGAGAATGGCGAAAGTCTACGCCATAGGGTACAACCCGTTTTACAACTGGTTCGGGCTTCCGTTCGAAGTAATTCATGCAATGTAGTTTTCGAAATGCTCCATTGACTTTTTTGTAAAAAAAAATTCAATGGACCGGGGTGTATTTAGGCTTGACTAAAAAACTCCTGTGCCATGCTCCATTTTAAATTCAAACGTTTCTACCGCAAGCGAGATAAAATTTGTATTGTCGAGAAAAAATACCTTTTCATTGATGAATTAGCATTTGATAGGCCGATCAAACGCAGACGCGATTTGGAGGGTCTAGTCTGGCTGAGAGTGGAGGCAATCAGCCCATTTGCGCCGGATGACTTGTTGTACGGCTTTTTTGTGAAAAAATCACGATTGGTGTTATTTATTGCCCATAAGCGCAGGCTGGAGCAAGTTCTGCCCCAGCAGTCCTCATGTATTATTCTGCCCGAAATTTTACCTAGTTTGATAGTCGGGCATGACTTTACAATAGCACGCGCTAGGATGGGGTGGGATGATACCATAACTTTCCACGGAACCGGAAATGACATTAGACTCAAGCTATCAGATCCAATGGTTTTCAATGCTGATTTGAGGCAACTTCCCGCCAAAATCCGTGCGAAAAATTTAGGAAAAATTTCAACATTTTTGGACTACGGTATATGTCTAAATTTGGTATTAATTCCACTGTCGTGCACTTTTTTGATCTTTTTACTTTTTCAGGGTGTGCACCTGAATAGTTTGGAAAAACAGATTGCTGAGCGTAGAGTAGAGGTGGAAACCGTCATTTCAAAAAATGTCTTTATCGAATACGTATCAAAGTTTTATTCCAGTGAAAATTTTTGTTTGAAGGCATTGGAAACTGTAAATCAAGTTCGCCCGGATGATATCCTGTTTGTCGATGCCCATGCCAATTTCGATAGAAAATTCCTCAAAATTAAGGGAACAGCGCCATCCGTAAGTTTGGTAGCGAAGTATTGTGACACGCTAAGAAACTGTGAAAGTATCCAAATTTTGGAACCCTCCAACATCCATTCCCGAGATCGAATGGCGTTTTTCACAATTGATATTTATTTTAAATGAGATTTTTTTTGAAATTCCTTAGGGTCGTACGCTTACGCTACAAACTCAGTGCTTTTGTCGTATTACTATTTATGCCCACGTCTTGTCTAATATATTGTGTTATACACAGTTACAGGCAATCGCAATTAATTTCATTGCGTAATAAACAGGTTTTGGAGCAAGAAATGTGGCTTAGGTGCAAGGAAGAGATTTTCAGGAAATTTGATGAAGCATGCGACAAATTGAAAAGTGGTAAAAATTTTGGCAATTTTCTAATGGATTTCGTCGAAAAGGCTGCTTCCGATTGTGACTGCCAATATGAATTGTTGGCTGAATATAGCCACAGAGCCGAAGGCGTGTTAATTGCATCGGTAAGTGCTGCCTTGCACAATATCACCATGGCGAAATTTGTACACTTCAGTAACACTATTGCCGCAAATGGAGCTAGGATGAATAGGGCCAGTTTCGTGGGCAATAAAGACGGTAATTTGGATGTAAAATGCTTGATTGAGGCCGCATCTTTAGACGAGTGATGAGAAAATTGAGGTACATTGTCATATTTTTCGCGGTGAGTTGCTTTTGCGGTCCATTGATTAGCGGCGAAGTGCAAGATTTGATGTTTTATGACGAATCACTGCCACAGGTATTATACATTTTAGAAAAATTGACCGGAAAGGCTATTTTGTGCGACCAGTCGGTTTCCAATGTCAAGCTATCGCTGCAGATGCGGCAAAATTTATCGAAACGGGACGCTATTCGGGCAATAGAGAATGTTTTAAGTATGAATGGGGTTGCGATCATTGATCGTGGGGATGGAGTGTTGCGAGCTGTAAACGCCAAAATGGCCCCGAGTTGTGCGACAGAATGGCTGGAAGATTCAACTTTGCCGATGATTGCCAGCGAAAAAATTTACACAAAATTATTTACGCTGAAGCACCTTTCTGTAGCGGATTTTTCCAAGATTATTCGCCCAATGTTGTCACAAATTGGCACATCCGTTTTAACTTTTGAAGATTCTAATTGCCTAGTAATTACTGATAGATTGTCAAATTTACAGCGGGTTGAATTGCTGATTAGAAGCGTGGATAAGCCCCACTGCTCCAAAGTGGGATCGAAAATTTTTCGCATAAAACACGCCGATGCAGAAAATATTTCTTCAATCCTTCACAAATTAATAGCGGCGGGAAATTCAGTAGAAATGCGGAAAATTAAGGATAAGCCATATGGAGAGGAGGTTGCACAAGGCAAGATTTCGCTGTCAAATTCAGCTGTGCATGGCGATGACAAGGTCAACGCACAGGAATTTAGATTTTCCGGAGGTGTTGCCATAGAACATGATAAGTATAGCAATTCAATAATCGTCTGTGGGACACAACAGGACATAGCCCATGTCGAAAAAATTGTCACTGGACTTGATGTGTTGCTGGATCAGGTGCGCATAGAGGTCGTTATTGCGCAAGTAACCTTGACCAATAACGAAACATCCGGGCTAGAGTCGCTTGGAATATCCTACAATACTCCGTTGAATTCCATCAGTAACCCGGTCCCTTCCGGTGATAAGCGGGTAAATTTTTCCGGCCAAGGGGCATCGAGTAATGAGGTTGGTGGAGGCTTTAATTTTGGCGGCACTTTGCGTAAATTTTCCCTGGGATATGTGTTTAACAAAGCCAAAACTCACGGTAATATAAAGGTTTTATCGGCACCAACAATAGTTACAACACATAACCGTGAAGCATCCATAAAAGTTGGCGAATCACGTCCGGTGATAACGGCAAATTTTACCGATCTTACAAACCAGAAATCCATTAGGAATACCGTTAATTACAAGGATATCGGCATAGAATTAACCGTTACGCCACTGATTGGGCCAAACGGCGTGATTCAGATGAAGATCGACCAACTTGTTCAAAAAATAAGCGGTGATGTTGCAATCGACGGGAATAGACAGCCAATAATAACAAAACGACAGGCCGTGTCGTTCGTGAGTGTGCAGGACGGAGATACCGTTGTTTTAGCTGGACTGCAGGAGAAGGAATACTACGATTCCAAGGGAAAGTTGTGGCT
>JAITBR010000078.1 GCA_031283485.1 Puniceicoccales bacterium
GATTAAACATGCTTGGACATTCGGCTCGATCCGGGAGTTCAACGGGCACTTCCCCTTGGGAAATTCGCTTTAAATATTCCCGAGAATCATCGGCCAGGCGAATCTGGTCCGCAGTAAGCTTAAGTGCGGGAAGTCTAGTTTGTGCGCATTCAAGAATTAGGTAGCAGGCCGCACTTTTTAAATTTTGCGGGATTTCTAGTCTATTTGCACTGAGGATATTCCTTTGATTGCCACTAATTTCAGCACGCACACGCGCGGTTATGTCGCAAATAATATCCCCAAGTGGATCACTCTGTCCCGGAGCGAGCACACGCCTACGCAAGACATTCACCTGAGATGCCACCAGGTAATCGTACAGATCATTAACCGTTATTTTTATCCAAGAAGCCATAAAATTCCATATTGAAAAGTTGGGCTGCTTCGAAGTCCATCGATTGTATTGGCTGAAGTGTGACTATGGCCAACGAAGCAGCGAAATCCTTCACATTTGCCTATGCTTTAATCACAGGTAAAGTCCTAACTTGCGGTAACTACTAGTTTACGTATGCCAGTGGCAGAAGTGATCACGATGTTGCTGTAATGTTCCACCGTGATGTCGCTGAACTTACTGTGTTCATCCACGTATACTCTGAATGCACTTCCGCCATCGACTGGTGTCACGAAGCGCTTGATATTTGCCGGCTCATCTTTCATGATTTCGTTCTTCGTGAAAAATGCGTATATTTCATTGCCCAATATGGCCGTTTTCGATGACGCGTCCTGGTAACGTGCCCCCATGACGCGAATTTCGTCGACAAATAGTTTGCGGGCCAATTCATCAAGCAATAATCCGGCTGCACGATTGGATCCGGCATTATTCTGGTGATCGTAAGCATCGGAGCGAATATCCCAAGCTCCTTCTCCGAAAATTATGCGATTGGGGCGGACGCCGGTAACATTTGATGCGGCTTCCAATTCCTGCCTAATGTCGGAATCAGGATTCGGTGTCCCAGTATTACTGCTCCAGGTGTAGCTCTGAGAATTGGCATTTCCACTTAGGGCAGATACCGCCCGGCGAAGTTCATTTCGATATAATCTTCGGAGCAGTAGCTGAACATAGCGTTCGCGCCAATCATCTCCGGCAACGTCATCGTGATCCACGCGGATGGTCAATCCCTTATTGTAAGTTTTAGATGTCACGGAAGTTCCCGTAAACTCAACGCGCTTAAACGCGGAACCTATCGAGCGGATATCGTCCGTTTCAGATAGGAACGGTTCTGAATTATCCGCAACTTTAAACTCAAATCTGCGCGAAACTGGCACCGCAGGAGCGACAAAATTCAATAACTCTTCAATTTTTTCCGAATCTTTCCAACCAACGGTGAATGCGGTGAGTGGTTCGGAATAGTGCGATGAAGTGAAACGGGCTTCATTGGCGGCGCAGACAAGTCCGCAATCTTGAAATCCGTCATCTTTAGGCAAAATTTCCACATTTTTCATTATAAAACCTCCATAAAAATTTATTCAGCACTGATGACGTGTTTAATTGGTAAGCAACTGACGCATTCGACGATTCCGCCATCATTCGCAGGTGTGAGCGCGACACCAACTTGATAATACGTTCCAACATCCTCCGGCAGTTCCCTTACCTCACCTCCGGTACTGGCCACTACGATCCCACCGGCTGAAACAGACTCACTGGCAATCATTTTTATCGTGTCGCAAGCCCCAAGTAGTGCCACATTCACAAAATCGTTTGCTTGTTCTACCTCATCCGTAACGACTCCGATTGGGTAATCCGCTTCATCGGCAACTGAAACTTTTCCAGTTGAATTCAGTTTGCACAGCAGGTATTTTTGTGAGATCGCTTCCGCTGCCACTTTCGTAATGTTGCCGGCATGAGTACCCTCCGCAACATTGGACATTATTAATTTTTTCATGGTAATAAACCTTCGTTTGAGATTAAAAATTTTCCCTAAAAAGTGTAGGAAATCGCCGTTTTACTGCGCTCCAAGCGGACTGATAATCATCGCCAAAATTTATCATTTGCTCATGGACTAGAGCCAAAATTTGATCTCCACGCGATTGTCCATTGGAACGTCTTGATAAATTTTCGGTTAGAGAATCAATGTGCAACCCGCTACCATTTTTACCGCGGCCATCCAAGTTAGTAATTGAAGATCCATCGCCTGGAACGGGTCCACTCTCCGCACAAACCTCATCCTCCCCACTTTGATAATCTGGCTTTTTAGCGTATGTGGTGTTACACGAAACGTTGCTTTCGATGAAATTGGGCAATGATACGCTTTTAATTTTATCTTCACCGTGGGCTCCGTCCACATTTTCCATCCCTTGAATTGGCTGCGAACCTTCGCTACTTTCGATAGAGATAACACCACCTTCGCCATGCAGATTTGGGTGGTTTGTCATTCCAATGGAAATCAAGCGTATCGGCTGGAATATTCTGTCACCAACCTTACGCATCATCCAACGTGGAGATAGATAGCGCAAAAATCCACCACTGAATAACTTTTGACCGAGCTTTGTCCAATGCAGCAACCCCCACAAAGCCTCGCCATTGATTTTCAAACTTTTGACGCGCCCATAAATGGTCTTATTTCCAACATCTCCCCACTCGCAATCATCGGGGTGCCCAACGTAAATGGGTAATCCTAAAAATTTCCTCATTAACCTACCCCGCAATGAATTAAAATAATTGACCATGGCACATGCCGATTCATTATTTACCACTTGCAGCCCCTTGTAATGGGCGTATTGCCCAAAAGGTACGAGTCTGTGCCACTTCGCAGTAGAATTATCCCGTAACTCGCGGGCGTTTAATGAATTTAGCGTCGTGTTACATAAACTTTTGGATGTTTTATCCACGCTTTGATTTTTCACTTTAGCGATGTTTTTATGTTCTGCAGAATCGTTAAGCTTTGAAAATATCGCGCTCATCGCACATCCTTATCCGTTGTTTTTTTCGAAAGCAGGACATCGCTATCCGCTGGTGTTGTCAGCCCAAAGCGCTCGCGTATGTCATTCAATACTAGTGGAACACCGAGATCGTATAAGTCTCTATACAACGCTATCTCATCTCTTACATTCTTTTTGATGTTAGGGATCAAGCGGATGTATGCCTTAACATCTTCACCTGCAAAAAGATATTCAAGGACAAATTTATCAACCTGCGCGTTGAGCGTTTCGGAAATCATCGCCGCATCATCCTCTTCGAGGACCGCAGTTTCGTCGGCCTGAAGCGACGCACCGGCCCCACTTTGACGAGATAGCGTTGCCAAGTCAGATCCACGCCACAGCGCCGCAATCGCACGGTCCATGCGATCAATCAGCGCAGGATACGGTAATTCACCGTGACTTGATAAATCGATTGTCTCAATGTCTGTCCCACGTGACATCAAAGCGTGAAACTCGGCTCCAAAATTTTCCACAGCATCGCGCGCTCGGTCCCATTGCGTAGAATTCGGTGGAGCATCCGTAATCCCTTTGACACCGGGCATTCCATTTCTTTCGCAATAAACCAACCAATCGCGCAGTGGCAAATGTTTAAACAGATAGGCTATCGAGCATGCCTCCATCAGCCCATCGCCAACGGTCACGAGCCACGCCCCAGGCTCAAGATCGATTCCCTCCGTCGCTCCTTCATTCAACAGAAATTTCAAATGTCCATCGCGATTTTCAAAAAACCATAGGGGAACAAATCTGAAATTTGCCGTTAATTTAAAATTGTCAGATCCAAGTTGCAAAGCAGTTTTAGGGGAAAAAATTATTTCGTGGATGGCATATTTTTTACCCACAGCGTCCATCATCTGGCGAATTAGTAATCTGAACCCACCGAATTCGTTGCCATCACAGGCGCTTGATGTCGTCAGGTTATCGTAGAAATATTCCAATGCATCTTTCTGTTTTTTGGCCAAATCGGAATTATCCAAAGTCAATATTTCCCAATTTAGGCGTGAAACAGATTTCTTTCTCTTACCAGCTACCCCCTGAATAACATCGTCCCTGCGCTCAATGGCATCCCAAGTCAGGGCGGCAGACTTTAGATATCCCGAGGCAAACCCATCGAGCATGCTTGACAGTGAATCGGGAGTCAAGGTTTTGATCGGATTAAATCGCGCACGCATCGAGTGCCGCACGCGAATTTCAGAAATTTGTGAAACAGTCTTCATAGAAGTTAGTGTATAAAGTTCCGCGAGCGCTTCCCAATTGCCAAAGATTCAAAGAATTGCATCTCCGAATTTTTAAATATTGTTGAAGCATGTATGGCTAAGGCCAAGGCCCAAAATCTATCGGCATGTCCATTTTTACCGCGATCAGCAGCGAAGCGAATGTTCCCTGCAAATGTGGTTTCGCGCCTGATCGCCCTCAAATCCGCACGAACGTAGTCGTCGCTTGGAATTTTTATTGATCGATTTTCGAAAGCTGTGCGCACACGGTATGCGAGTTGCTCCTTGGCGAAATTAGTAAAAGTAATCCCTTCGACAATGCATTTACCAAAGCATCCACACGCACGTTCGTAAAATTGCCGACCAATCCCAGATTGGTCAATGCAAATCCGGCGCAAATTTGGCAATTGAGTAAATTCGCACAGCGCGCGCTCTTGGCTGGCAAAGGGCTCGTTTTTTAAGCAAATTATTCTCCTGGTCAACGAAACATCACCGCATGTTTCGAGCAACCACATAACCGTCAAATCATGATCACGTCCGATGTCAATACCGAGGTAAAAATTACACTTCGATTTCTTCATCACATCGAAACTCAACATCCAATCATCCAGCTCTGCAAATGTGCAGCTATCCATTAAATCGTAGGACAGGAACGCGGATCTGTCATCATCCGGCAAACACATGTATTCCTGCATGAATGAATCATCGTCTGGGCAGCTTGATTTTACGTAGTCGAAATATTCCCCATCTGTCATCGTCTTGCGCGGGTCATCGGTGGATAGTTTGCTCTGCAGTCGCCGCAAAAATCCCTGATTCAGAGCATCTTCCAGTGTCACACGGTGATGGGAAAAGTTTTTGGGATTGCCATTTTCACGAATATCATTTACTAGCGTATTGAAGAAATTGTTTGAGCCGCGGTGAGTTGATACGATTTCCAATTGCCCACCCCACGTTATTCCAGGCAGCGCAACAATAAACAGTTGCCGCGGGTTTTGGTGCAAGGCGAACTCATCCAGTATTCTTGTTCCGCGTTTACCGGCCTGCGCATCCGGACTCGATGACAGCGAATATATGGACGACCCAGCGGTAAAGGTAATGGAAAATGAGCATGATTTTTGATCAAAAATTTCTGCGCCGTATGCTTTGGCAAAGCCTTGAAATATGTTAGCAAAATTGCGGCAATCGTTTATGAACAATTTGGCTTGCAATTCGTCTCGCGATGCCACCCAGGAGTCAAATTTCAGTTTCCCGGAAGCATGGAGGCGTACAAGTCTGTATGCCGCTGACATCGTTATTCCGATTTGGCGCGACTTTTCCATAATTTTCAGGCGCGAATCATCCGTGATCCACTTCCTCTGATAGGATAAAAAAAATGCTGCACATTTCGCTGTCATAGCAGTTTCAATTGCTCCTCCGCCTGAGTTACGATGGCGCAGAGTGAAGGCTTTGAGCCAGTGGACTTTTCCGGCCTCATTGACGATAATTTCTGCATCACACCGGTAATGGTGTTCAAGTCAGCAATGGAAATATCATCGCCGCTGCAAAGTGTGTCAAAAATGCGTTCCCAAGCAAAAGCCACCGAAGCAACGGTCGCATCTTCAGCAGGCGACCAAGTATTTAAAATTTCCTCTGCCCTTTTCTTGGCAAGAGATATGCGTCTGAGGTGCTGTTGAAAATCAGTCATTGCAGCGTTCTCCAGAGGAATTTGTTTCTTTGGACACCAGAGAAAATCTCGGCCCAAATTGATCTTCGACAATTTTTACGGCAACATGATCATTCAGCATATCCTCCAAAACATCAACGATAATATCTTGGCGTGGGATTTTCGCTACACACCTCAGCCCTTTGACGATAACATCCACACTCAAGCTAGCGGGATTC
>JAITBR010000014.1 GCA_031283485.1 Puniceicoccales bacterium
GCTGGGATATGGCTGTGAGCGGGGAGAAAGGAGTATCACCGCCTGGGAAAGAGCCGGAAGTGGCAGAGATTCGGGAAGCTCTGGAATGAGCACTGATGGAGATGGTTCCCTGAAAAAGGAAATGAGAATGATACTACACGTGATCAGCAGTAGACTCCAGAGAAATTTGGTTTACTGATCGATGTTTAGCAGCAGAAACTGTGATAGCAGTACTGTTGAATGCAGGTCGGTTGCCAAAGGCGGATATCGAGAGCGTTGTTGGCAAGACATTAGCTAATCGTGTAGTCGCAGCGCTGCGGAGTGAAAGTCGTGATCCCAATGATAACAAGGTAGTACGCAGCGAAGAGCCCGAATCTGAGGATGGCCTGGGGGAGGGGAGCTCGAACCTGGTTCTTTTCCTGTTTCGAAGGTTGGAAGATCGCTTGGGAGGTCGGATCCAGCCATGGTAATAGCCAAGTTACGTACTTTGACACCGTTTCAGTAGTAATCGCCCAGTGTGATGAATATCCAATTCGGCGATCTTTCCTCTTTTTCACCATCGTCCCGGTTTTTGTGAATGCGGTGGGTGAATTCTGTTCCTTTGTCTATCTTCACGGATTTGAGTTCTTAAAAGAAGTTCGTTGCTGCGATATTGCCAAAAATTTGCATTCCGTAGTTCGGCCTCGGTCTTCATCGCATCCATTTTTACGATAGAATCTTACCATTATTCGACAACGTTCATTGTTCACATTCAAATGCCTCAGTTTAACGTCCCATGCAGCCCTTGAATTTACTTTTTTTACTAATCCTGCTATGCCGCTTCAGCCTAGGCTGTATACAATTGTCGCTTGACAGTTGATGTCGACTTGATACACTCTCTTCCCGAAACAGTGGAATCGGGAAGGAATTCGGAAAAATGAATAAATTTGAGTATGATCGCGGCAAAAATACGGGCAATGCGGCTCATGAAAATCTGGGAAACGCTGATTTTGGCGATGCATCAGCTTTTCAAGGTGATATTGGCAGTGAATTAAGTAAATCTTCCGAAAAACATGATGAATTGGGAGAGAAATTCAGGGAGCTTTTGACAACCGCCAAAAGGGAAAAAACAGAGCAGGTGGAAGCCAACGGCGAAAAGCCAAATTATTCGTGGCATTTGTCGCCCATACAGCACGCGTATGACTCACAATATGATGTCACTGCGAAGGAATTTCAGCTGGAGCAAAACGGTGCGGATGGCGAATCAGTTACACGTGATACTACCCAAATATCTCCAGAAAATCAAGCCGAGGCAGCGAGCGATATTCGCGGAACTACATCGGTTTTGACAACCCAAATGTCATGGCCTGGTAAAAAAACAACCGATGAAAACGGCCAAAATTTACCGGCATTTTCGGAAAATTCTTCAGGCATACCATTAGAATATGCGCAGCTCAGCTATGAAAGCCTAAATCAATGGACGGATGATAATTTGAATTTTACGGTGCCGAGTATTTTCGGAAAAAATTTACAAGACATTCGCCCTTTTGCGATGCTACTCTTCCCGGAAGAGCTTACGGATACAAAATTAGAGGGTTGGAACACATCCGCCGCGCTTGGGTTGTTTAGGCAATTCATCGATGGTTTTAAAAACTTAGGTACGCAGGTTAGTCTCGATCGCGAGGTTCTCGGGGAGTGCTACGATGCGCTTGGCGATGTATCAAAAAATATGTCAATACAAGAAGATTTCAATAATCGTGAATATTTAACACAATACACAGTAGCCAGTGATGTTTTTTCTTTTCTGAACTATAAATCAGAAATCAACAGGGAAAGAATGGAGAAACACAACCTTAGCCAAGATGTTTTAAGTGCTCTTAGGGATATTTATTTAAAATCTTATTCACATTCATTTGAGGGTTACGAACGGGCAAACCGAGAAATGGCAATCGAATTGTGCGCTAGATTTTCTTCCCAACCCAAAGACATCCTTTCTCGATTGAAGAAGGATGGCGATTACGTGCACCTGGGAAGCGGATGGACAGCGAACTCTGGAGGCCATTGCGCATATATAATACTGGAGAAGAGGGGAGAGAAGATTTACGCCCATGAAATGAATGCCGGAGGGGGCACCTTTCCAGGCGAACGCATAAAAGGATCTATGTATGGAACACGCATAACGCCTGGGCGCACAATTGAATTTTCAACCGAAAAAGACATACTTTCCTTCATTTCCGATAATTTTGAATTGCAACGTCCGAGCGAATGGAAGTCTTCCGAAACAAGAGAAAAAGAATACATCGATATGTGGAATTTTGGAAAAGCTGTGCCGAATCCGTCTTCATTTGGGAGACCGCGTTTCACTGAATATTTGCAACGCAGCGGTAATTGCACGATAAAATCCACTGACCTTTTGGTGCGCACCGTACTGCAGCGGACGATGGCGCGAAAACTAGGACTGGACATAAATAATCCGAAAGTAGTACAAATGTCCAATAAATTGTATCGGTTATATGCCATATACAGCCGCGTGCAATTCATTGAAAATTCTCTCAACTGGCATAAAGATCCAGCAAACGCAAGTCAAATTGATCGCGATTCTCTGGATATGCTACGCCGTGGAGCGGGCCGATTGGGCCATTACCTTGAACGCTACGCCAACGGGCTTACAAAAAAAATGACTCTTTCAAAAGAGGAGAAAATATTAATCGAATACGCGACCAGATTGAATGAAGAAGTTGAAAAATATTTGGCACTTCCTGCAACTAAGGAAATCGTAGCACGCGCACAACCACACACTAGGATATCGACGGCGATATCACCGGAATTGAACGAAAATGCTAAGGCAAAGGCAAAAAGTCACACAGAAGCTGTCACGTTCATAGAGCAATCTAGCCAACAGAAACAACATATTATTCTCGATTCAAAAAAAATCAAAAACGACCCCACCCTTGCCCTAAGCTACGCTAAATTTGTTGCTACTGAAAATGAAGATCTTGACTTAATTATCAAGTTCTGTAGCGAACTTTCCTTCTCACAAGGATGTGTTATTTTAAATGAACCTCATCACGTCGGAAATACACTCGCTCTTTTGAAGAACGAGAACATGCGTAATTTTTTCATCAAAACAATACTTGCTTTGTCCAATTTCGGAGATGGATATATCTCATTTTTTGTAGGAGTAAAAAATGGGTATGCTTGGAGGTCCTTGTTCTATAAGTCAGGCAACTTTTTTTGCCACGAACTTAATTGTGACATAAGTGAAAGCCTTCTGAATGAAGCTCGCCAAATGGCAAATGATTGCAAAAAGTTTATAAGTGATGACAGGATAAATGTCTCAAAATTTTTTTTAGCTCTAGTCAATAGCTCCAATGGTGATGTTTCTCGCTACAAAGAAATAATCGAGCAAGGGATGGAATTGTTGCGTGAAATTCCGCTGCCAAATGAGCCCGGCTGGAATGAATACATGTGTAAGCTTGATCCTTCTCAGCGCCGTGAATTTGTTGGCTATATTGGTAAAATCGTGAATATGCTTTCCGGTATTCCTGCAGTTAAAAAGCTTTTGATAAAAAAGGCATCAGCACTCAATGAACACCTGCTTGACGACGAAAATGTCTTATTTCCCCACTACGAAATGACTCCAATAATGAACGCTCTCACAAAAGCGCGCATCGTCGCCTTTGAGTGTGCCAAAAATGATCCCTTTTTGGGAAAATACATTAACAATCAAAATGGGCATCTTGACCATAAATTATTTGAGACTTTTTGCAAGTCGGCTGTAAATTTTCCGATGGACAAAGGAGATCGCGATGAACAGGTGCGCCTATGGGAGTACGTAACTAAAACTCGCTTTGGACCGAATCTCTTTGATTACACAATTGAAAAGGATTTTGCAGCAGCCGAATTTGACGATCCAACATTAAAAGTATACGATAATCTATTAATAGATTTGAACTCTAACTCCGACGATCGGAGGATGAAAGTAGGATCGATCGAATCGCTCGATGGCAATGGCTCCGATGATTTTGCTAACTTGATTACTCTTCATCCTGGTTTGTGTGCCTATGGAAGGCTTCAAATTGGTGATGGCTGGAAAGTTTTACAACAGCTCTTCACAAATCAAAAAAGCGAAGATTTCAACGCTTTCAACGATTTCCGCCAAATTATGACCTATGGAGTAGAATGCCAAATTTACAACTCTAGCTTGAAACGTTGTAAGGTCAATGACGATACAGTGAAGTCGTTTCCAGATTTTTTCGGCAAAATTGGAGGAGGATATGCACTAAAATCAGAAAATTTAGCCATTAAATTAACGGAAGAAAGTAAGAGCTTGCCGCTGATCGAACGATTAATCGGTGAAGAGTTAGCACGTCCAGATGCGCAGAGCTTTGGGTTGTTGCGACTGCTAGGCGATCACTTGGGATTATGCAACGAATTTTATGCCGATCATTCATCGGATCCACAGGCAAAGCCGCACATGAATTTATGGCTACAGGCATTCAACCGTGTTTTGTATCCAAATCAGTACCCGGATGCGGATTGCAGAATAAACCAGGCGCAATCACCGCTATACAATGAAGCCAGGGCTCACCCATTGGAATTACTCGATGAAATTCAAACCCTATGGGATAAAGGAAAGAAGGAATTTTGGGATAACATACCGGATAAGCGGCCGAAAATTAAACAGTTGGGTGCGCTTATCCACGTCGCTCATTTGGTGTGTAAAAACGTGATCGAAGCAGATGAAAGGAACCAAAATTGTGGACCAATTCAACAAAAACTCCAGGGTATATTAGACGATGTAGTAGCTGCACGCAATAGCTGCGGCGATACGCTAACTCCTGACGAACAGACGCTTCTGCGTTTGGCCGAAAATGAGTGCATATCCAGTTTCATTGCCATTGCGCAAAAAACGAATGTGGCAGTCAATAATGATCTATTGTTAACTTTTTACGAAAACGCTTTCCGCTTACAAAATTTTGATTCCAAAGGACTGCCAAAGGGCTGTTCAGAAGTGATTTATAAATCAGTCCCAGCTCTTGCCAAATATTGGCAAAATCATGAATATCAAGCAAAACACATCGCCGTCAACCTGTACGATAGGTTGGCCTTCAGTGCACATCGTCTAACAAAGATAGAATGCAATAGATTTTTTTCGGCAGTTGAGAGCGGTATCGGGCAATTTGGCGATGGCTACGGAAACTTCGTCGATTTAGTTAATTTGCGCATCTTTGATTCCGGTAATGAACTAAAGAATGTCTCGCGTGCATTTGAAAATGAGGATTACATTCGGTTATTTCCGATGTCAGGCATTAGTTCAGCCAGGGAAATCATCGCCGCCGGAAAGCAGTACAAATTTACCGATCCCGGCCGCTACGGCAACGTTACTATGCTTGAAAGTGCTGGCACATTTAAAATTTATCGGAAATTTGCTGATTCGCAAATGTCCTGGTGTCACGTTGCTCCAGAGCAGGCATGTGATGTAAATTTACCCGATTGCTTCGGTGGGGATGATTTCTGCATATGGACAAGTGAGAATGAAAATTTTCGCATTTGCGCCAAAAACAATCCAAATGAAATTTTGTATGAAACCGACAATCGAGGGCGCCTA
>JAITBR010000081.1 GCA_031283485.1 Puniceicoccales bacterium
TTTCGTATCGGTCGCGAATGATAATTGAGTTCAGGCGCTGGTCACAGGTGATAAATCCTGGTAATGCGGATGCCGCACCAATATTCCCATCTACGGAAACGTTATGATCCGAACCGCCCTCGACTGGCTTGCCTGCAGAATCGCTTTTGGTTTGCATCACAAGGGCTTGCATTTTTTGCATTTTTTGCGACCCGCCTTTGCCAAGGTCAACGCTCATTCCGGAAACTGAAGTTGCAGCATTTTGCCCGGTAACTATGTTCTGAAGGAGCGTGGCCACCCCAGGAACCGTCAGCGAACCATCCTTGTAAGTAAAACTCATGTCATAGGCCCAAGCGTATTTCAATGGAAACGATTTTACTATAGTTGTATCGCTGATTTTCTCTGTCACAAATTTTTCCGATAATTCACCAATTATTTCGAGATACTTCGGCGGGGCGGTAATTATCAAAATGTGCGCTTCAGGAACTGACCGAAATGAAAAATCTGAACTACTAAATCTCAAATATTTGATCATATCCGAAAGAATAACTATCCCTGCGGCATCCATTTTATAAATTCTGGTCTGCAGTTCGCTACCCTTGTAAACATATAAAATTTTGCCGTCGTAGAACCAAGTTAATCCGTAGGCGCGAGTCACGTAATCCCAGAAATCTGACGGCGACATCTTATTGAATCTTCCGTTAACTACATCGGTAATGTTCGGGCTAACAACGACACTTATGTTCTGCATTGAGCAAAAATCCTGAACGAGGTCGCTCAGTTTTTGATCCTTCGAAAAATGATAATAGTAGGCTTCTGAGAATGGTATCAGCATGCTATGCGACACTTCGATGGTTTCTCCGAATAAGTACGCCGAATGGCACAGTGCGGCCGATAGAGATAGAAATACTGCCTTTAGCAAATGCTTCATTTCATGTGAAAGCGAGTTAAAAGTGGCGACAAACCAATTGCAGTAGCTTTATGGCCCGCAGCGGCTAACCAAAAATCTACATTTCTCACAAAAGATTCAATGTGATCCAGTAGACTGTCGACCGACAATTTATCTAGGAATATCTTCCTGATTATGGATATCCTACGCGACTTTTGATCAATGGAAAGAACATCGTTATTATCAATTATTCTGGCGAAATTCCACTGCAATAATTGTCGCAACTTTGCTTCGGCTGAATTATTGGTCGGTAGCGTTTCTCCGATGCAACCTTGGAAAATAAGGTACATGCTGCTAAGCGGAATAAAGTTTATGTCAATGGCATCGTCTATTACGATTGAATAGGCCCCATCTTCTTCCCTGTCCCAATGTTCAACCATCAAAAATTCTGATAAAATACCTATCGTATCTTCCCAAGTCATAAAAAACACTGAGGTGATGGTAGCGTATATTCACCTCTTAGCAAGATAAATTTTATCATGTACACTTCTCAGCTAGGAAACCTATTATTTCGTTTTCGTGTAGGCGTACCTGTTCAGCCGTATCGCGGAATCTAACTGTGAAGGTGCCATTGGCGAGGGAATCGAAATCCACCGTCAGGCAAAATGGCGTCCCAACTTCATCCATTCGGCGATAGCGCCTCCCAATTGCGCCGCCCTCATCATAGTACACATTCCAGTGATTTTGTATTTTAGCGTACACATCTCTAGCTTTAGTTACGATCTCATTTCTATTTTTTACAATCGGTAAAATGGCTAATTTTATGGGAGCTATCCTTGGTGAAAATTTCATGACTACACGTTTCTCACTGCCAATTTCATCTTCGCCATAGGCAGCACACAGTACGGCCAATAGAGTGCGGTCGACTCCAGCGGAAGGTTCGATAACGTGGGGGATAAATTTTCTTTTCTCGCTTTCATCAAAATATTCCATGGATTGCCCACTCATTAGCTGGTGTTGCTTGAGATCAAAACATCCACGAGCGGCGATTCCCTCCAGTTCTTGTACACCGAACGGATATTTAAATGTGATGTCTGTGCATGCTTTTGCATAGTGGGCCAACTTATCTTTTTTATGCACATCAAGCCCGAGCATATCACCTGGTAACCCGATATTCTTGTGCCAATTGAGGCGCTCGCTTACCCAGTATTCGTACCATTTTTGCCAGGATTCTTCCCGATCGTCTATGAAAAATTCCAATTCCATTTGTTCGAACTCGCGCGAACGGAAAATGAAATTTCTAGGTGTGATTTCGTTTCTGAATGATCTGCCTATCTGTGCAATTCCGAACGGAATTTTGATACGCGTGCTATCTAGGACGTTTTTGAAATTTGTGAATATTCCTTGGGCAGTTTCCGGCCGTAAATATGCCACCGACGTGGAATCACTCAATGCGCCAACATGAGTTTTAAACATGAGATTAAAATCTCGCGGTAGGGTGAGAGAGCCGGGATTATCGGTGATAGGTGAAGGGATTAGGGCATATTCACTTTCGGAAATTTCCGCGTATGGCCTGAGAATTAGGGGATCCAAATTTTCGGCCGCAGCTAGTTTTTTCCTAAGGCTGTTTGCTTTGTCTTCGGCAATTTGCTGCGCATCCGGCGATTCCAAAACTGACACGTATCCAATGTGAGTTCCGCCGGCGGATACCCTGGCGAAAAATAACTGATCGGCACGGAACCGCATTTTTGATTCCTTACAGTCCACCATTGGGTCCGAAAACCCTGCTATGTGTCCGGAAGCTTTCCACACATTCGGGTGTGAAATTATTGAACAATCGAGGCCAATAATATTTTTTCGGCGGCGTACCATGTCGCTCCACCAGGCATCCTTGATATTTTTTTTCAACTCAACACCCAGTGGACCATAGTCAAAAAAGCCATTCAAACCACCGTAGATATCGGATGATTGGAATATGAAACCACGCCTCTTACACAGGGAAATAATTTTTTCCATGAAACTACGCCGATCATCTTCGCCCATGGCAGCTGACATTTAGCTCGATTGGAGATCTTTTCAATACATATTTCCGATGCACACCATTGTTACAGCTAATAATCATTGACATTTCAGTGAAATATGGTACGCTTTTTCCAAAAAATTAGAGGGTGAAAGATGAGCGTTGGCATGGGAAGTTTTAGTCAAGCGGATCCGGATCGGATGGTGCAGATGGCGCAGACGCTGGCGACAGCAAAAGGAATTGAATTTCCTGAATATGGAAATGAAGGTATGCAACTCCATGGGAATGGGTATTCAGCATCTTTGGTAGGGTTGACGGACGAGGATGGAATCGAC
Organism: Puniceicoccales bacterium; assembly: GCA_031283485.1. The sequence goes on from JAITBR010000081.1 coordinate 3,224, forward strand.
TTTGCTACGAACTCCATCTTCGAAAATTCTCAGAGCCTAGCATCTTTCGCCCGAAATACGCTTGGATTGGGAGATGACGATGTTAGTTTTCTGGGAAGTCTGGATAGTGGCCAAATAGCATTTCTAAAAACAGAGGTGCGGGAAATTTTAATGAATAACTCTCCGGAAGCAGCAGCTCCAGCGCCTACCGCAGAGGCCTCACAGGGAACGGAGGCTCAAAGTGCAAACACTTCTCCGGCAGCGGCAGCTCCAGCGCCTACCTCGGAGCAGAACGTTCAAAGTCAAAGTGCAAGTTCCACAGATAATACCAGGCGTACCGAAGGTAATTCCAAAAGTTTATTGGACCGTCTGAAGGATGCGTTTATGTCATTCATTGACAATTGTCGCTTTGGAAAGGTCTTTCACCACAATAAAGCAGCGGGTGCCGCTGTTACAAAGCTTTTAATAGAAAAATTTTGGGGTTTTTTTGATGAAAAAGACATCCCTTCTGACATCACTTTTAACATCACAAATGCCCCGAGGGACAGCGATAGCATGCTGCAGGCGCTGGAAATGAGAATACCACATGAAGAAACAACAGAAACCCCTAGTGATGCGACTATTGCAAGTCATAGAGAGGCAATTATTACCGGGTTGGAATCCGAAGTTGCTGCCCTAAGGGCAGCAGCTGATGGACATCCACCTCCTCCCGGAATGGAAAGTACTCAAGCTGCGGCAGATTTAAAATCGCTTGAAGGAAGAATAAGCGGTAAGGAACCTTTTCAACCATCT
>JAITBR010000080.1 GCA_031283485.1 Puniceicoccales bacterium
GAAACTTGAGTACACGTTCCCCGGTCGTTTGTGTTTTGGGTCACGGGGATCACGGCAAAACGACGCTTCTGGACACAATCCGCAAAACACGGGTAGCACAGGGGGAAGCGGGTGGTATTACGCAGCCCGTGGCCGCCTACCAAGTTGAACAAAATGGTAAAAAAATTACCTTCATTGATACTCCGGGTCACGCTGCATTTTCCAAGATGCGTGAACGTGGTGCTAACTTAACGGACATTGCTGTGCTGGTTGTTGCCGCCGACGATGGTTTCATGCCTCAAACGGATGAGGCTTTAAATTTTGCAAAAAAGGCGAATATTCCCGTCATTGTCGCAATTAACAAAATTGACGCCAAGGGAGCAAATGTAGATCGCGTTAAGCAGCAGATGCAACAGCGTGGAATTACGTCGGAAGACTGGGGCGGAGACACTCTGTGTGCGCAAATTTCGGCCCTTAATGGCACGAATATCGAGATTTTGCTGGACTTGATATCGTTGCAAGCGGAGATGTTAGAGTTGCAATCTGATTCAAGCGACAAAGCAACGGGGATAATACTCGAGTCGCAGATGGAAATCGGCCGCGGTCCGACGGCAAGTGCCATTATTCAGGATGGGACTTTGCATGTGGGAGATTGCATAGTGTGCGGGACCAGCTATTGCAAGGTTCGCTCGATGGCCAGCGACTCCAATTTGCCATTGAAATCGGCACTTCCAGCGACCCCGGTCAAAATTGTCGGTTGGACGAGCATTCCCGCCATCGGAGAGACGTTCACATCGGTCACAAATGAAAGGGAAGCGCGCAAAATTGTCGAAGAGAACACCCTATCAATTAGCAGCAAACAACTTTTCTCCAATGGTGAAGAAACAATCACAGATTTAGATCAATTACTGTCGGCAATTTCAGCTGAACAAAATAAAATCTTGCGGGTCGTGATTCGCGCCGATGTTCACGGCAGCGCGGAGGCCGTCGAAGGATGCTTACTGGCAATCGATAGTAAAAAGGTCAAATTGGAAATTGTGAGCACTGGCGTTGGTTTTATCAGTAAAAGTGACGTTGAACTGGCAGCAACTGCTGGAGCTACGATCGTTGCCTTCAATACTAAATTTGAAAGCGGAGCGCAGGCTTTGGCCAAAAATCAGCACGTTTCAGTAATTCAGCACAATATTATTTACGAAATTGTGAACCAGGTGCGTGATGCTGCAAGCGCTCTGCTCGATCCAAAATTGCAGGAGCAAAAGCTCGGTGCCGTTGAAGTTCGCCAAATATTTACGCTAAAATTTGCGACAATTGCGGGATGTATGGTCACAGAGGGTAAGGTTCTGCGCGACCAATTCGTGCGCATAATTCGACAAAAAACTGTAATTTTTCAGGGTAAGTTTGCATCCATTAAGCACCTGAAGGAGGACGTTTCCGAAATTCGGGCAGGATTCGAATGCGGCATCAAGGTGGCTGGTTTTGATCAATTCGAAGTCGGTGACATCATTGAGTGTTTCGAAATTAAAAAGATTCAACCTACGTTGGATTGATCACATGGAAAAGCAAAGACTTACGCGCTTAAATGAGCTTGTTTGCCATGAATTTAACTTAATTTTACGAACATTTTACCGCGATGACTTGCTGGATATCACAGTAACTGAAGTTCGAATTTCGCCTGACTTGCACGACGCCTGCGTTTTTGTCTCCATACTCGGCGATGAGGTGCATGGGTGTAAAATGTTCAAGTTACTGATCAAAAAGTTGCCGGCAATTCGTAAAATTTTATTCTCCAAAATTTCTCTAAAATATTCGCCACGCATTGATTTGCACCTGGACAAATCCGTCAGCCGCGGACATAGAATCACGAATTTGCTCGACTCCATTTCAAATGAATAGTTTGTTTAAATTGCTGGATAAACACGAAGGTTACAACATCGTCGGACACGTTAGGCCGGATGGGGATTGCGTGGGCAGCGAAGTGGCGCTATGTATGGTCATTCACTCGCTTGGCAAACGGTGTCATGTAATTTTCAACGATACTATTCCTCCAAATTTTGCAGTTTTTTTTGATGGCGTGCCGTGTATTTCCTCCGAAGAAATCGATAATAGTCTGCCACTAATTTGCGTCGATTGCTCGGACTATGAGCGCGTGGGCCAAGGCGTTCAACGAGCTTACTATGCAGCATTTTTGAACATTGATCATCACATTTCAAATAACAATTTTGCACTGAATAACATTGTTAACGGCAATGCAGTATCGACCACAGAAATTTTGGCGGAAGCACTAATTGAAAGTAAATTTGTTATCACAAAGCAGATTGCTAATGCGCTATACCTGGGGATCATGACAGACACAGGACGATTTGCCTACGCTTCCACGTCTCTCGGGGTAAAAACGTTTAGGATTGCCGAACTCCTAATTGAAGCCGGTGCAAATCCCAATAAAATTTACTCCCTTGCCTATGAAAATAACACTTTGCAGCGATATAAACTGTTGGTGAAGTTACTCAAAAATTTGGAAATATTTTGCGATGGACGCGTGTGCCTATCATTCGTCACAGAATCGGATTTTATTGAAACCGGAGCAATTCCCTCCGACATGGAAGGGCTCGTAAATTACACCCGCGAGCTGGATGGAATTTTAGTTGGATGTCTTCTGGAAATTCGCAGTGATTCCGTAAAATGCAGCCTACGTGCGACCGATATGAGCTTGCGTATGGACCTACTTGCCGGCTTATTTGGTGGAGGGGGACATATGTGTGCGGCTGGGTTTTTAAAAACTGGCATCATCACGCAAAACTTTGTGAATGACTTTAAACTGGCTTTGTGTAGGCATGTGGAAAAATTTGGCAGTGAATGTTCTCAAAATTGATAGCGATTTAAATGGAATTTTGCTGATTGACAAACCAGTTGGTTTAACATCACATGATGTTGTGCACAAAATTCGTCGAGCGATCGGCATGAAGCGGGTTGGTCACGCCGGAACCCTGGATCCTCTAGCCACCGGTTTGCTGATTGTGCTCATTGGTCGCGCCACCAAAATTTCACAATTTTTGACTAACCTAAGCAAGAATTACGAAGGTACAATGCAATTTGGTATTGAAATGGATTCACACGATGCTGAAGGAAGAGTTGTTGCCCAGAGGGATGTTTGCGGGATAACATTGGAACGCGTGCGGGAAGTTGCCGCAACATTTGAAGGTGACATCGAACAGATACCTCCCATGTTTTCCGCAAAGAAATTCAATGGCAAACCGCTGTATAAATTTGCACGTCGAGGCGAAGTAATCGAGCGGCAGGCAAACTTGGTTACAGTCAGCAAATTTGAAATTAGTAATCTATCTACCGATGGCAGTAGCGCTGATTTCCTTGTTTATTGTAGCAAGGGGACATACGTTCGCACACTCGTTCACGACCTCGGTCAGGTTCTCAGATGCGGGGCCCATTTGTCGGCACTGCGGCGCACAATGATTGGGAATTTTTCAATGGCAAATGCTCATTCTTTGGCCGAAATTTGCACAATGCCACGCGATGAGATTGATAATTGTCTGATATCACCGCATTTGGCAATGAAATCGCCATAGATGAAAATCATCGAAACATTGTTCGACGAAAAAATTATGGAATTGGCCGAGAGAAAGGTCGTTTTAGCCATAGGGGTGTTCGATGGTGTACACATCGGCCATAGATTTCTGTTGAAACAAATGGTGGCACTCGCTGATGAACTCGAAGCCGTTCCCGTTGCTTACACCTTCTGGCCCTATCCGACACATTTTCATGCAAAAAATCGAAAAAAAATGATTATATCACGCGAACGTAAGTTCGAGATTTTAGATGCATGCGGTATTCAATGCGTAGTGGAACAATGCTTCGAGGAGAATTTTGCCAAAATTTTACCCGAAGATTTTATAAGTTTTTTGAAGCGAAAATTCAATTCTTTAATTGGTATTTGCGTTGGTTCGAATTTTAAATTTGGGCACGAGCGGACTGGGGATGTGACACATCATTTGAAGGAGTTATGTGATGCAAACAACCTTGTTTTACATATAATTGACGAAATTTTAATGGGCGGAGAACCGGTCAGCAGTTCCAGAATTAGAACTCTGCTCGATGGACAAGACTTTGCTTTTGCAAGTGAATTACTTGGCGGAAACAGCATTTTCGCTAGCGCTAATGAAAACGAAAGGCACTGGGATCTGAAAAAAACGCTGAACCGGACACAATAACGTCTGCGCCGATGGATATTAGGTCCTTGGCAATTTTCGCATTCACACCTCCATCAACGGAAATTTTGTACTGCAATCCATTGCCATTTCGAAAGTTGCGCAATTGTAAAACTTTGTCATATGCTTCTTCCATAAACTTTTGTCCACACAAACCAGGTGGAACTCCCATAACTAAAACGATGTCCGCACATTGGACTAATTCAAAGTCGAGCACCATTCCCGGGCAAACCGAAATACCACACAGGCAGCCGCATTCTCTGATACTTTGCAACTGCTTTCTGACGTCACAAGCTGCCTCGCAATGAATTGTAATTGCACCGGCCCCAGCCTGAGAAAAGCGTTCCACGAAACGATCCGGATACTCAAGCATCAGGTGAACGTCGAGAAACAGGTTCGTGTGCCGGTGCAAATCTGAAACCAATTTTGGCCCAAAGCTTATGTTGTCCACAAAATGCCCATCCATGACATCGACGTGTATCCACTTCGCTCCACTACTTTCAATAATACCTACACCACCAGCCAGATTACAGTTGTCATAGGCCAGAATTGACGGAGCCACAATTGCGTTCACCATGGGTTACAAACGGCATTACTTATCTGTTCGGCGAGCCTCAGGGACAATTGAGGGATTGCTTGTGATTTGTTGTGCTGGTAATCTCCCTCCGCACGGCTATCAATTTTCGCCCCAACGATATGACCACGAAACAGATATTTTCCTGTTCTATTGTCGAGAAGCGAACACTCCGCACGCGCACTCAGAGTAAACAATTTAGCCCGTATGGTATCGTTGGACATCGTCGCCGCCACGGATTGGTCAAAATAAACTATCGCAACGCTCAATGTCACATCTG
>JAITBR010000013.1 GCA_031283485.1 Puniceicoccales bacterium
TTTACCAATTCGCTTGCCGTTTCATACAAAGTTGTTCTATCCATACTCGAGAGAATATAGGCATATTTCCCCTGCATTGTCCCAATTGCGCCGGTTCCGATTTCCAGGTTTGGTGTCGGACGTATGGCTGTGTACACACCGGGAATCGCGTATAAATCGCGAACACTCATCTGCACAACATCCTGTATATTTGGACGTTTGCCCTTTGTGAGAAAGGCTAACACAAACCCTTGATTATCGGTCAAAATCCAGGAAATGCCAATGACAGACATAAGCTGGTTTATGTAGGGATTTTTTTGCAACGCTTCACACACAAGTTCCTGTGATGCACGCAGGGAATCTGACGATGTCCCTTCCTGTGTAATGAAAATTCCACTAACAAGCCCACTGTCACCAACGGGCAAAAATGTTTTTGGCAATGCTCTGAACGTTAGGTAAGAACCTGCCAAGCAAACTGCCCAGATTAACACAGATGTAAATCTATGCTTGAGAAACCAATTTAACGAGCGACCATAAAATTTCAAAAATTTTTTCTCAAGTTCTTGCGATACAATTTCCAATTTAGTGCGATTATTACTCTTTATTGGTTTCAGCATACGGGCACACATCATCGGAGTGAGCGTGAGCGAAACGACACCCGATGCCAAAATTGCTACTATGATAGTCACGGAAAACTCCCGAAACACACGGCCAACTTGCCCGGACATGAATATGAGCGGAATAAACACCGCTGCCAACGACAGCGTCATTGATAAAATGGAGAAGCTTATCTCCTTTGCCCCATTCAAGGAAGCCTGCAGTGGAGATTCGCCAAAATCTTCCATTCTGCGGATCATGTTTTCCAAGAACACGATGGCATCATCAACCAAAAATCCAATCGACAGCGTCAGTGCCATTAGGGATAAATTGTCCAAGCTGAAGCCAAATGCATGCATGATTATAAATGTTATGCACAGTGAAAGCGGCATAGCAACTAGGGGAATGATTGTTTCCCTAACCCGGCCAATGAACAGAAAAATTACGAGAATCACGAGCACAAACGCAATAATTAGGGTCATTTGCACATCGTTTATGGATTCTATGATTTTTTCCGAACGATCGTACATCTTTAGCAATTTGATCGAACCGGGCATTTGCTCCTCGAACACGGGTAGCAAATTATCAATTTCCTTCGATAACTCAACGGCATTCGCTCCAGCTGCACGCGTAACGGCAATAACGACATTTGATTTGTAAACCCTGCCATCGCTCTTTGTCCACAGACGATTTTGAATATCATCGGATTCCAATTTTTCTATGCAATAGGCCACGTCCTTTAAGTAGATCGGTACACCATTTCTAGAAGCAATAACTAAATTGAGATAATCACTGGCGTTTTTCAACTGGCCAGAAGGCTTGATTGTAAAAGAATTGCTCTCTCCGCGAAGTTTACCAGCCGACAGTGAGACGGTACCTTGTTTTATGGCACTTGTGACATCATCAATCGTAACCCCCTTATTGTAAAGCTTTTTTGAATCTACTTCAATTTTAATTGCCTTTGAAACACCGTAGGCATTGGCGTTTGAAACCCCCTTTAAAATGCCTATGCGCTGGGCAATTTCGTCGATTGCATAGTCGTACAGCTGACCGCGGGTAAGCGTGTCGCTAGTCAATGCTATGTAATATATTGGCTTGCTATTCGGATCAGTTTTATAAAAAACCGGTGGTGATGGCATGTCAGATGGCAAATTTGACGAAGCGCGGGTTATTGCAGCTTGGACATCCATTGCTGCTCCATCAATATTCTTGTTCAGGTCAAACTGTAAAGTTAAGGTAGTTATCCCCTGGAGGCTTTTGGACGTCACCATATCCAAACCTTCTATTTTCATGAACTCTTTCTCCAGAGGAGAGGCTACGTTTGCCGCCATTGTCTCGGGATCCATGCCGGGAAATGCTGCAGAAATTTGTATAACCGGATAGTCGATATTTGGTAGATCACTGACTGGCAATTGCATGTAGCAAAATATACCTCCGACGATTGCGGATAGCGTTAGTAGCATCGTAAATACCGGGCGACGGATGAATGGTTCTGAAATATTTGCCATATTTTACCCGGTTGTTGGATTTTTTTCAGCTACATCTCCGTCGAGTTTCAGATCGGATTTAAAAGTATTTTTACGCTGATCAGGCACTTCCATCACTCTCGCTCCTGGAAAAAGCATCAATTGCCCGGTTTTCACAACAATTTCTCCAGTTGATACACCATTTTTGATTACAATGAGGTCGCCGTAGCGTTGACCGATGGACACTATCCTAAGGTCCACGGTTTTATCCTCCTTGATAACGAACAAATACCTCCCCTCCTGCCCAAGCCGGACACTCTCATAGGGCACTAACACAGCACCATTATTTGTTTTTAGAAAAACTCTCACAGTTACGGCTTCGCCCGGCCAAAATTTGCGACCTTCGTTGCATAGGACAGCCCGGAGATTTATCGAACCTGATTCCTTACTGATGGCGTTTTCGATGAATTCCAACTTTGCCATGGCAGAAATTTCACCGTTTGCTATGAGTTTGACTTCCACATCCAAACCGCCATCGGAATTATTAAATGCCCGGTATAGTTCAGGAAAAACATTCTCTGAAATGGCAAAATCGATGTACAATTTGTCCATGTTTTGGATATTAACAAGCACTGAAGATGACAGCACTGCCTGTGATAATTCATTTCCAATATCGATCAGATACTTGCCGGCTACCCCGTCGATGGGCGCCACTATTGAGCAATATTCCAGGTTGATTTTCGACTGCTCTACGGCTGCCCTAGCGGCATCAACCGCTGACTTTCCCTGCTGTACCTTCGATTCGCAGGCATCATATTCTTGCTGCGAGACAAAATTTTGAATAATCAAGGATTTCGTACGTTCCAGTTTTGCTTCATCCAGCTTAAGCTGTGCTTCCGCTTGCGCCAAATATGCCATCGCCTGATCCAGTGCGATCTTGTACGTTCTCGAGTCTATGGTGTACAGCAAATCTCCCTTGCGTATAGTATCTCCCTGTTTGAAGTTCACGGCGAGAAGTGTGCCGGAAACCTTTGGAATAACATTGACAGACTCGTAAGCACGACAAACACCCACCGCCTCGACGTATTCCTTTATGTCCCGCGAAGTGGCCTTTACCGAAACAACTGGGATGGGCGGACGCTGAGCCTGATTGCCCTTTTCTCCACAACCCGACGCAAATATTGCCGAAATTAATATAACATATTTAAGAAAACTTCTACACATATTCGTTTCATCTGTTTTGGATTAAATTATACCCGACTATACCACCGGTTGAATAGGCTAAATCTGACAGGCTCATGAGTAGATTATTTTCAGATATTATGCGTTGCCTACGCGCGTTGGCCAAACAAGTTTGTGCCGATACCAAATCCGTAAATTTACACAATCCGCTGCCAAATGACGCCACCATCGCGTCGAATGATTCCATTGCGGATTGCTCAAACATTCTCGCCGCCTGCAATTGCTTATTAGCCGACTTAAATGCAAAGTAATTTGTCCACACTTCAGTTTGGGCAAGTATCTCCGCAGCGCGCAATTCCTGCCGAGCAACTTCCAAAGTTTCTTTCACTTCTAAGATACTGTAAATGTTATTGAGTCCATCGAAAATTTTCCACGTGAAGCCGGCAAACACATTAAAATTATTAAATATTCCGGATGCACCAACGTGTTTTTTTCTATTGACAGATCCACCGATAACCAGTTCCGGCCAGATTTTCCCGCGGATACTGTGAACCAGATATCCATGAGCACGCACATTTGCATACGCAGCAGCAATATCGGGGCGTGTGCGCACGACTTCATCCATAATGGCATCGATTGACCGATCCACATCGGACACATTTTGCGGTATAACTGGGTGCAAAACGCTGATGGATTTCGACACCTTTACCCCAATGGCATTCGCTAGAGCAGACCGGGCAGATTCCACAGTAGAGCGTGACTGCTCCAATTCAAACTCCGCTTGAGACTTGTTAGCCTTTGCTTGGAGATATTCCTGTATGCTAATTAGGCCGGATTGATGCCTCATAAAAGCAGATTCATAGGCCACCGTCGCATCATTTAAATTATGCTCATTTGACAGCACCGTCGATTCAGCGGAACAGAGCGAGAAGTAGGCCTTTTGCACATTGTGGATGACGGTTTGAATCGTCCTATCATACTGGCAATTAGCTGCGTAAAGGGCTTGTTTAGCCGCTTCGGCAATATCCTTACCCGCTCCAAATTGAAACAGCGAATAGTGAATTTCTATGCCCGGGTAGTAGGACGTTGTGACCGTTTTTTGCCTCGAAGTTTTACTCACGAAAGAATTATTTTCAGCGCGTTCAACCCGTCCGGACACCACCACCGTCGGGTAAAATGTACTGTTTGCTTGGCCCACGTGTGCCATTGCCACACGCGCAAGATGCCAACTTCTCTTCGTTTCAGGATTATTTTCCAAAGCAATGTCTATGAGCATGCTCAAATCAAGATCGACGGTCCCAATCAAAGCTGCCGCATTGGAATTATTTTCCATTTGGTAATTTTGGCTAGTGGAACAGCGAACCTCATTCATCGTTGAAAATTTACTGTACTCCGACCCCCGATTTAATGCGCAACCAGTTAGAGCCATAAAACCCAACGACGCTAAACTAAACTGCCTAAAATTCATAAATCGACCGATGAAAGGCGCATGCTTTCCACTTTAGAAAATTTTTCAAGAAAATTAAAGTGTAGCGCTGAAAAAATGTACCGCGAGCGGCCATTTCATATTTGACAAATTTTTTAAAAAATACACACTTCTTTCGGGAAGAAGCAAAATATGAGCAGCATCAGCGATAGCGGTCATTTGCAGAAATTAGTTGCGGATGCAGGGAAGCAAAAATATCCCATTGTCGTCAATGAGGGGATTCATCGCATAGAGATTAGGTCAGATGGGAAACAGACAACAATCAATTTATTCGTTAATGATGGCATACTCTGTCGCTCTTTAGCAGAATATTCCGTTGCCGCCGATGCCATTAGGGGCCAAACCCTCGCTGAGGTAGCAAAAAAAATCAAGAATCATATTAGTGAAATCGGTAAAAATCTGAACCATAGAATGATCGAAAAGTGTCATAAGTGTTATGACACCATTGTGTCAATTCTGGGCTTACGGCCGGAATCTGTACGCACTGATAAATTGTTATCCGCTCTGAAAGCCTTAGCTAATTACGTCAGGGACCACGGCCTTGGGAGGAGCGACGTTATAGATAAAAATTTTACCATTCGCACCCTTCAGCAAACGCTATTGGAAGAGCCCATAGAAACTGTTGGCGAACGCCTGAAAATTTCACCGGAAGACCTGGCTAAGTTCGACGCATATGTGTTGCTTTGCATCGATCCGGAGAATATTGAAGACCGTTTGGCTACAAAACCTCAGTACGGACCAACGTCTTTTTCGAGCCGCGATGCGGACCGTCTGAAATGGTCTAAAAGTATTATTCAAGACATTTCTAGCACACCGGATCCAAATCCGAACGTTGCTATTTTTTCCGCCGCCGGAGTGAAAGATCCCACAACTCAAAAAATTGTTTTGCGTAATTTAACGCGATTTTATGGACTCGTCGAAGCAAGGCACTAGTACTTGTGAGATTCACTGCATTGCTGCATGAGTATGTGAAGCATTTTCCCATCCGATCATCAAAGCGCAAGTTTCCGACGCACATAGCGGGCATCGCGCCTATAGCGTCTTGTCAAGTCGTTCGGCAAATTTAAAACTTCAAGCGTTACAATATAGCATGATGGCATGCTCTGCAGCAGATATGCCTGCTGAGTTCGCTTGCTTAGATAGGTCTGTTTGCAGGATTTTACCTCAATTCCACGTATTATGAACGGCACTTCAGCACTTCTCAAATTATTTAAAAACTTACGAAAAGTACCAGTAAAAGTTTCGAAAGTAAACCGGTACATATCGGATTGAATGCTATCCGATTGAATTTTTCTTTCAAGCGATACGAACGTATCTCCAGCTCCATAGTCAATTGACATATCATCGACTCCACGCTCAATGCTATCTATGCGCAAGTAAACTGCCCGCGATTCAAACAGATGTTTCAGGATCGTTCTGACGTGCTCTTTTTGCCGGTGAATGCGTAAAATTTCACTGCTGAGCGGTTGCTCCTTTTTGCTAAAGTAGTCACCGAACCCGAATGCGTAGTCCTGATCATAGGTAATTCCCAATGAATCGCACAATTCGCGACTTTGCGTGACAAAATCTGAAATTTCAAAAAAGAGCGCCACATTGGTTGACGGCTGCACCGCCATTTCACTGTTGCGTTCACGCTTTGCTATATTCAGCCATGTGTCCGCTATGAAGTTTCTATATTTCTGTATGTCTTCGTTGGCCACTCGCTCTTTTTGCCTGTATTCAACTGGGAGAGCTTTGGTTTTATCTGCCAAAATGGCGTCCATTGTTTTGATTTCTTCCGTGAGTATAACCTCCATTTGCCAGCATTGTATGCAACGCTTCACCAACATCACCTCGCATACCGCCAGCATAAATAGTGATATGAAGAATAATTTATGCCGCCTAAAAAATAACTTCTTCATTGCACTATCCAAGAATCTTGGGTTAGCTTGATATCGAATGCAAACGTCAATACATTGCTTTCTGCTGGAGATATAACCGTGTTCGTCGTTTTTGCTATGCTACTTGACTCCTCAAGTGAGGTTAGGAATTTTTCTATGTCATTTGCAATTTCATCTGACTCTCTCTGTTCGTCTAGGAACATTTTTACCACGACATGGATAACTTGATTATCATTATCCACCGAATCATTCCACTTTAGGCTATCTACCCAAGAAGTTTTCAAAATCTTAATTGATTGCTGTAGATCGTTGAACAGGCTAATCCAGGCATTTTGGGAATACAAACAATTCTTGATATTCACTATCGAATCACGCAACCTACATTCGGATGCAATTGCTTCGTGGTATTTTTGCGCATCTAGGGTTGATTCTCGCAATTTGGCTTCAAGTGCAAGTTTTTTGAATTCCAGGAGGTTAACTTGCTGCGAAAGTAATTTAAATCCGAGAATGGATGCAAATACCAATGTTACTATTGCAGCCATATAGCTTGGGTGCCTGCGTTGGAATGATATCTGATTCTTAAAATTTTCAGAAAACAAATTTATCAGCTTAGTTTTATGCTCCAATACGCATGAACTTGCACCAATGTAAGTAAATATATTGTGCAATAGAATGTTTCGCTTGCTCCCATCGAGCGAGTCATCAAAAACATCACCCGCCAATTGGTTTGCCATTTCAATCCTAGTGCTGGCATTTAACTCGGAAAGGATATCCGAAAAGGTCACTATGTCCATACACTTTCCGCTTAGGATTATTTTTGTAACGGGAGATTGCCCAAATGTTCTGCAAAAAAACAATTCTGAGCGTTTGAGTTCCTGCTGTATTTTACCAACAAATTGCCTAATGTAATATGTGACAAATGTTAGCCCTGCCGAATTTTGGCTTAATTTTTGCACGTATTCCAATTTTATTTTACGTGCATCAGGGACTGGTATCTGCTGTGAAGTCGATATTTGATTGTCGACCCAGTCAAATGCGATCGGGATCGCGCGCATGTACTGAGCACCTTTTCCATTTATCGAAATCAGAGAAGTTTCACTGCCTATATGCAGCAACATGGTATTTTGAAAATCTTTGACATGTTCTTTCAAGGCTATCACGTTCAAAATTATCTCCGGACATAAATAGGAAAAATTAACCTTTCGTTTCAGTAGAACATCCAGTAAACGTTCGGCAAAAATCCTCTGCATGGCTACGACAAATGCTCCACCACTTCCCGTTTCATGGCGATAGGTATCCCAAATCCACTCCTCTTCGTTTCCAGAAAAATTTCGCTGAAATTCGAACTTTATTGCCTGCTTACAATTATCTTTTTCCACCTCCGGGAGTTCGAGATATTTTATAAAAATCTTACCATTTGGAGGAATTACGAGTGTCGTGTTTAGCTTAAAATCTGACGGTATTTCTTCGATGGTTTTAGAAAGAGCGGTCAACCACGCCTCATCACCACTGCCATTATGGCGTATTGGATAAGACAGCGCATCGGTGAACTTTTTATTGTCGTTAAACGCAACGAGCGTCACATAATTTGTTCCGCATCGCATTATGACACCGTTTCTCATTTGAAGTTGAGCATTTTGCCAAAAATATTGATTTAATCAAGACTACTTTGTAACAAAGTCGAGATGAGAATAAAAATTTTCTCGCGTCCTTGAAATTTGTTTTGTAAATAATTTTCGATGAAAATGAAAACTGAGCGTAGTGCAATTACTCCACGCAGGGATGAAGATTACTCAGAATGGTATCAGCAGGTGATAAAAGCTGCAGATTTAGCCGAGGTTAGTTCCGTCCGCGGCTGTATGATAATAAAGCCATGGGGCTATGCGCTTTGGGAAAGCATACAAAAGAATCTCGACAAAATGATCAAGAGGTCCGGGCATAAAAATGCCTATTTCCCTTTGTTTATTCCGCTGAAATTTTTTGAAAGAGAGGCCGAGCACGCGAAAGGCTTTGCCAAGGAATGTGCCGTCGTAACTCATTCTCGCCTGCAGGCCGACGAAAAAGGTCACCTCATTCCAAGCTCAGAATTGGAAGAGCCTCTAATTATTCGCCCAACTTCGGAAACCATTATAGGCGAATCATTTTCCAATTGGGTAAAGTCATATCGAGATCTACCCCTAAAAATTAACCAATGGGCAAATGTCGTTCGCTGGGAAATGAGGACACGCCTGTTTCTTCGTACGAGTGAGTTTCTGTGGCAGGAAGGGCACACCGTCCACGCTTCCAAGGAAGAAGCGATCCAAGAGACCTTAGCCATGCTCGAAATGTATCGAATTTTTGCTGAGGATTACATGGCAATGCCAGTCGTCTGTGGGAAAAAATCCGACAGTGAACGATTTTCCGGAGCCGTGGACACGTATTGCATCGAGGCTATGATGCAAGATGGGAAAGC
>JAITBR010000037.1 GCA_031283485.1 Puniceicoccales bacterium
CTTAGCTCTCGGCATGATGATGGTATCACCGATGACGATTTCGTTACCGTTCAAGCTCATGCTATTTGTGCTTGTAAATGGATGGGGTAAAATGATTCAGGGATTAGTATTGACCTATCGCTAGTTAACAGCCTATTTTCTTTGCACTTCATTTGATTCGTTGAATTATGGGTGAATTTTTATTAGTCGACACGTCGACACAAATTGTGCAATGTGGCACGGTCAATTTGGACGGAAAAATTACCACTGTCATACGGGATAGTGGGGACGTTGTTGAAGTTTTCCCAAGTCTCGTTGGGGAAATTTGCAAATCCGGATTTGATAATAAATTGGGAATAGTTTACTGCTATGGTCCAGGTTCGACGCTGGGTTTGAGATCTGCCATAATGGCTATTAATGTTTGGATCAGGTTTTGTGGAAATGAACTGAAACTCTACTGCTATTCCAGCCTCTCCATGGCAAAATGTTTGGCAAATGGTAAAGTAATAGCATGCGGGAGTTCGGGAAAATTTGTTACCGAAATGGCAGATGGAAGATTTGAAATTATCGGCACACTCGACGGATTTGAAAAATTTTGTTTTTTGAATACTAAGCGCATCGTGCCTACCACTGTTCGCGGCATGCAGCTCGTCGACTATGATCTCAGTAAATTCGATGGCAATATTTTTAGCATCTCCCACAAAACTGAAGTTCCTGATCTGTTTGCCACGGAAGAGCGGCAATTTGTGAAGTGGCCCGGAGGAAGGCATCGTGCTTCCAATGTTTAGGATTGCTCTTCTAAAAGTTTTTGTTACGTGGTTTTATGTTTATTGAATAGGGTAGTTCAGTGAGTAAAAAGGTTAATCCTCTGTACGTTGGATCTTTTGTTGTATCGGCGGCGATTGTGTTTGTCTTGATCTTGGTAGTATTTTCGTCGAGTACGTTGTTTGTTCCCACCGTTCGTTTCTATGTTTTTTTCGATACGTCATTGAATGGCTTGGATGTTGGTGCCGCTGTTAAATTCAAGGGTGTGCGCATTGGTTCCGTTGAAGCCATAAATATCATGTATGATGGTGATGTTGACAAGGCGTACCTGTCTGTTTTACTCAAGATCGACGCCACTTCGCTCAGAACGATGAAAAATCATCGTGCTTCTAATATGGATTATCGTGAATTTTATGCTGAACAAATTTCACATGGACTAGCTGCGAAACTTTCGCTGGATAGTTTTGTTACCGGCAAAAGTTTTGTGGCACTAGACTATTATCCGAATGATAATGAAAGGTATTTCAAGGATACCGACGGCTTGAAGTATCAGCAAATGCCGTCGATGATGACCGATTTCGACGAATTCATATCCAATGTCAATTCTATTGTAAAAAATTTCATGCAGATTGATTTCGGCGAGATAGGAAGCAATTTTAATGCATTTTTGGCGGACTTACGCAGCACTCTGAATGACTTGGATTTGGAACACATGAGTACGGCTTTTTCTCGCAGTTGCGAAAATTTTAGCAAACTTCTGAGCAGTGACAAAATTGAAAATATTCTCCAAAAAGTTGGAATGGTTGTTGATAAGCTCAATTTGCGTTTTGACGGTATAATCGACGAAATCTTTGAGACTTTCTCAAATGTTCGAAAAATGTTTGACGACAATTCTCCTTTCATGGAATATCTCAAAGCGGATTTGTTGCAATTTGAACGCATGCTACGAGCGTTGCGTGAGTTTTTAGAATTCCTGGAGCGTAACCCCAATGCAATTTTAGCAGGCAAACACTTATGAAAAAATTTCTGATTCTTGTATGTTTATGTACATTTAATTGCGGATGTTTGTTTACTCCCCAGAAGGATATGTCTAGGTTCTACGCCCTCGGCCTGGACAAGGGTTTCAGCCATAATAAATGTTCATCAATTGGCTGCGAATGCCAAATTGTGTGCCTGAACGTTGGGAGCATACCAGCCTATGCGGACATGTCAAAAATTGTTAAATTGCATGGCAATTGGGAGGTTACACAATCGGAGCTCGACCGTTGGGCTGAACCGATAAAACACAGTATCACTCGCTCGTTGTCTAATCACCTAAGCAGCACACTTGGATCGAAATATATGCTGATTCCATTTACCGAAGTAGGTGCTACTGAAATCTGTGAGCATAAAATTTGTGTGGAATTTACAAATTTCATTTTCGATGAAGACAGTGGAGAATTTTTGCTATCGGCCAACGTTTCAATCTTTAAGTACGGAAAGTTAATGACAGTGTGCGAATATGCGGATCGGTTCACGGTTGGAAGGCTCGTTGAATGCAGCAAAATTGTAGGAGGGATGGATTGGGCCTTAAAAATGTTTGGAGAATTTATTGCACGTTGCGTAGACATAAATTGTGCAAGTGCTGGAGATGATAAAATTTTTTGTGAAACATCTCCGGAGGTTCTCGTCGAAGATCAAAAGTCAGGAGAATCCATTGCTGCAAAAGTTTCTCAAAAGACGGATGCATTTCCGCGGATAATAAACATTTCCGCTCGCGGAGAAGCTTACATCGTTGTTGACAGCGAAGATGGAACAAAAAGATATTTTTCCGGTCGTCTGTTTAATGGTTCATCGGTCAATGTGAAGTGCGATTCTCCATACAGAATCATATCCACAAATGACGAATTGATTGAAGTCAAATAAACATGCGATGCTAGCCAATGCTACCGGCGTAAACCGCTGACGATCCCAAAATTTCTTCAATTCGCATTAGTTGATTGTATTTGCACACTCTATCCGTCCTGCTCATTGATCCGGTTTTTATTTGGCCCGCGTTCAACGCAACCGCGATATCCGCTATACTTGTATCCTCCGTTTCGCCGGAGCGATGTGAAATCACTGGTTTGTATTTCGAAATTTTGGCCAATTCCACTGTATCAAAGGTTTCCGTCAATGAACCTATTTGGTTAACTTTTACCAGAATGGAATTTGCTATACCCAGGGAAATTCCCCTTTTCAGATATTCCCTATTCGTGACAAAAAGGTCATCACCAACTATTTGAATGACACCGCCGAGTTTCTCAGTAAGCAATTTCC
>JAITBR010000065.1 GCA_031283485.1 Puniceicoccales bacterium
CACAGCATTTCCAATGCTGCACAATCGGCCACTCTGTCATCTCTCCATGGAAAATTTCTTAGCCTTCGACGCCACCAAATTGTAAACCCCAACGGCAATTATAGCCTTTAAAATATCAGCCAATGCAAAAAACAAAAACCCGCATACAAACGCCCGTTTTAAGCCAATTGACAAAGATAGAACGATTGCACCAAGGAATAAAGCAACAAATTGTGCCCATATCACTCTGGCAAATAGTTTTAAAACTCCCGTTACACGTGTTTTGGAGGTTAAGATCCACACCATAGCGAAAAATCCCATAATATACCCGATTGTGAGAAAAATTTCGGAGCCAGCTTGCATTACTCTGCACGCCGTAAAGAGGACTATGCCCCACAACGCGTGTTTCCTAGATGAGAAAAAACATATCAACGGTAATGCTAATGTTTGAAGTGTAAAAGGCACCGGATAAAAGGGCACCCTAACGAGTGTCGACACGAACATTAACATGGAAATTGCGATTGGAATAAGCACTTCACTAAAATTTCCCATTTCAATCGACATTTTTCCTAAAATTTCATTCTTCTTCATACTAGTTCCCTTATGTATTAGTTTTCCTATAGTTTTTCAGCGTCCGAAGAAAATGTTAAAGCTGCATTTTTTCATGTCAGGGCTAAAATGCTTTGTTTTTAGCAAAAATCAATGCTTTCTTGGAAAATTTGCCGGCCACCTCGTAGGCAAAAATATTTGCACTAAATAATTTCGCCCTAATTCTAAGGCGACATTGGCAAATTGGAAGATGACGGCGAAACTTAGAAGTTCACTCTCCAAAACAAAAGGAACATGTGCACTGAAATTCTGTAAGATTTTGCTGGGATATTAGTGGAAGTGATGTCCTGCCAAGGTGGGTGTGTCGATGGAGGACTGACGTGTTGCCCAGTTGCGGCTGCAACAAGGAATGTGAAGAATTACGGAGAAAAAGGTCCCTCTCTGGCGGATCGTGGAAAGGGAGTTTCTCCTCCGAAAGAGGAGAGCGGTTCCTAATTTTTACCATTTTTGCGACTCATTGATCCTGTAAGCGCAAAATCGTACAACGAAGGAGCAAAATATGAAGCCAAACGGTAAAGAAGTTCAATATTCAAATGCTACTCCATCTTTGTCCGATTTTTTGTGTAAAATGCAAAAATGGTTACCTTGAGAACAGCCAAAACAATTGGAGCGAGCGAAGGGATTTGAACCCTCGACGTCCACCTTGGCAAGGTGGTGCTCTGCCAACTGAGCTACGCTCGCAAACCGGCTGTTACAAGTGTTCACACAGTAAACATTGTCAACAGTAAATTTTCTAGCATCCGAGCAAAAAATTTGGATTCAATTTATCTAGACCATCGGAAACAAATAGCCCATTTTTGCGAATGAGTCTGCCATCGAAATAAATCTCTCCACCGCCATATTCTGGACGCTGTATGCTCACGAGATCCCAATGTACCTGGGAACGATTGCCATTGTCAGCTTCATCGTACGCCTGCCCGGGAGTAAAATGAAATGATCCGGCAATCTTTTCGTCGAATAATATGTCACACATTGGTTCCAAAATGTATGGATTAAACCCAAAAGCAAATTCGCCAATGTAACGCGCTCCAGCATCTGAATCTAGGATAGTGTTTAATTGTTGCGTTCTATTGCTGGCTTGAGCATCCACAATTTTACCATCTTCAAACTTTAAAACAACATTTTCAAAGGCGATGCCCTGGTACACCGTTGGAGTGTTATAAGAAAGAATTCCATTTACACTGTTTTTAATTGGAGCTGTATATACCTCACCATCCGGAATGTTATGTTGGCCACCACATCCGATGGCTGGGATGCCCTTTATGGAAAATGTCAAATCCGTTCCATTTCCGACTATGTGCACTCGATCAGTTGTTTTCATGAGGTTTTTTAGTGCATCCATCCCAACGCACATGCGAGAGTAGTTCATCGTGCATACATCGAAGTAGAAATTTTCAAATTTCTCCGTACTCATCTTGGCCTGCTGGGCAAATCCCTCACTTGGCCAACGGAGGACTACCCATTTCGTATTTTTTACACGCCAGTCTAGAACCTTTTTCATGCAAGCGGATGTGAGATTTTGCTGATCTTGAGGCACATCTGAATGTTCAAAAATATTGTCTCCACCGCGTAGGGCGATATACGCATGCATACTTTTCATTTCATTGAGGGCCAGTTCAGCCTGCGTTTCAAATGCACGTCTGTTGCCGAAAAGGTTCATGGTGCGCGAGATTTTATTCGTCCTCATTTTAAGCACGGGAATCGCTCCGCATTCCCGCACAGACTTCACCAGAGCAATAACCATATCATCGGGAACCTCGCAAATGTCCAGCAAAACATTCTCGTTCTCCTGGAGATTAGTTGAAAATTTGGTCAAGTTATCGGCTAATTTTTTGTATCTATCATTCATTTTTATTCGGTGAATTTATAAGTTATTTTTTCAATGTCGTCCCCATCTATTACACGCTCAATAGAATGGTAATTTTGTGACATTTGTTCCAAGATTTTAAATGCCCAAACCTTACTAAATTGTCCACCAATTCTGTCGCATATTTCATTCAAATGGAATGGCTTGTGTTTATTTTTTTGGAAAAATTCCAAAATTAGTTTCTGAATTTTAAGCACGTTTTCAGCGGCTTTTTTGCCAGCTTCAACGCCAGGCTGATTGTAGGCATTGACCCCTATGAGCGATGCGTAAAATCCGACTGCACGTTCATAGAGCGCAATCAACAAACCCAGGGAAAATGCATTGAATTGCCGCAGGGATATGATCAAAGTTTGCCTATCATTTGCGGCTAGGGCTTCTTCAGTTCCAATTGAAAATCCGTGCAAATAGTCGCCCGCTGTTATGCCATCTTCCACTTCGATTGACTTCCCATCGCGCCATTGCAGGACTTGGATTATCGTAACAAAAAAATTATTGACTCCATCTCTAAGTTGCTGAACATATGAGTGTTGATCCGTTGAACCTTTGTTTCCATACACGGATATGCCTTGATTAACAACTTCGCCGTTCAGAGATTTCTCTTTGCCGAGAGATTCCATTATTAATTGCTGCAAATACTTCGGAAAATCGGCTAATTTGTCCTTGTATGGAATTACAACCATATCCTTTGCCCCGCAGCCACCAGTTGCAAAATACCAAGCTAAAGCGAGCCTCATGGCGGGATTTTCATTGCTACGAATGCGCGTCCACGAGTCCATTTCCCGCGCACCGGATAGAAATTTATCCACGTCAATACCCACCAGGACACCTGGC
>JAITBR010000066.1 GCA_031283485.1 Puniceicoccales bacterium
AATTTCCAGCGCGGCAGCACATGCGTGCCTTCGCTGCCCCACATAACCCTCACATTTAATGCCACGATATTCCAATTCGGCGCCAATTGCCGAATAAAATTTACCCATACAATCATTGCATACTATGCAAATTTTTTCGTCGAGGTGCGAATTTATGTAATCACATATGCCACTGACCTCCGAGCATAGGGAGGTGTAAAATTTCAGAAAATTAGCATTATTTTTGATTGACATGTATTTCTGCAATTTTCCACCGATGGCGGCACGACTTGCTAAGTTGATGTTTATTAGCAGTATCCACGCAAATCTTACCTTTTTCAGCAAGACTGAAACACTTGATATTTTTGTTTAAAATCTTCGCTTTACTGAATTTTTTATTTACGACCCCAAATTTCGACAACGACTCACCCGATGCATAGTTCACGCTATACACCACCAGCAAAATTACCAAAAAATTTTTTAGCATGGCCAAATGTTTTCGCTCAGAAAACGCTTTGCGCGTTCCGACCGTGGATTGGAAAAAAATTCCTCAGCATCGGAGTCTTCAATAACCTTGCCGCCATCCAAAAACACGACATGCGTAGCAATTTGCCGCGCCATTGGTATATCATGCGTCACGATTAAAATTGAAATTCCGCCTGTGGACAGGCCTCTTATTACTGCAACTACATCACGGGTAACTTCCGGATCCAAGGCCGAAGTGGGCTCATCAAATAGCAATATTTTCGGCTTCATAACAATGGTCCTTGCTATCGCAACCCGCTGCTTTTGACCACCGGATAGGCTAGAAGGATAGCTGGACAATTTATCTTCCAAGCCAAATTTTGTCAGGCTTTCACTTGCGATGTTATAGGCTCGCTGCTTGGAATATTTTTTCACTCTGCGCAGAGCATATGCGACGTTATCAATGACTGTGAAGTGGCTAAAAAGTGAACATCCCTGGGGAACCAAGCCGCAATAATTCACATTTTTGTTTGTTTTTTTGCCATTTATAAAAATATTTCCCGTAAAGCGTTCCTCTAGTCCGCATAGTATCCTTAAAACTGTGGTTTTACCTGCACCGGAGCCACCGATTATCGTACAAATTTCACCAAGTGTAACTTTAAAAGAAACCTCATTTAAAATCACATTTCCATCTGTTTTACAGCTCAATTTATCTACCTTTAGCATGATAGCTTCCTTTCAACGAACTTCGCTAAGGCACTCAGAACCATAACTAAAATATAGTAACACGCCCCAGCAACCAACAGTGGTTCGAGGTACAGGTAGTGTTCACTGGCAACTATATTCGCACGCCGCAATAGGTCAGCCTCTCCTATTATCGATACGAGAGCCGATTCCTTGAGAAGATCAATCATTTCATTTACCAATGAAGGGAGCACGTTGCGAATGGCTTGTGGAAAGATAATATCCATCATAACCTGCAGTTTTGAACAGCCAAGGACTTTTGCAATTTCACACTGTCCATGATCCACGCTCCCGATGCCGGCGCGAATTATTTCCGATACATAAGCTGAAGAATTCAGCGAAAACGCAATGACTCCTGCGGTGAAAGCCGAAATTCTAATGCCAAGAATCTGCGGTAGCGCAAAATATATTACAAATAGCTGGAGGAGTAGGGGAGTACCACGGAAAATTGATGTATAACACACTCCAATCAAGCGAATTGTGCGATTGCGTGAAATTTTCACCATCGCAATGAACACTCCCACAAAAAAGCCAAAAATGACCGAAACTGTAGCATAGGCCAAGGTAACACCTACACCACTCAGTATATATGGTATTTCGTCATAAATTTCCCAAAACCCATTAAGCATAAATTGACCCTATTTCGAAATATCCCACTTACTTTCCAATTCCGATATCTTCCCTTCTGCCACAAGATCATCTATTATGCGATTGACATCATCGCGCAGAGGGGACCCTTTGGGGAAGGCAATGGCAAAGGAATCCTCAAATTTAAGCCTATAAAAAGTTAACTTTGAATTTTTGCCAACTATCGCCCTAGCTTCTGGCACCCCAATAATGATGCCGTACAATATTCCTGTCCCACTGGCGGATTTCATCATTTCAGCAACCAGGTTGTTTACAGTGTCGTATCTGCGAATTATAACCCCATCTATATCCGCCCCCTTCACATCGGACTCGTGATGTGTCCCGATCTGTACTCCCAATGTGCGACCCTTGAGCAGTTCAACGGGAAAGTAAGCCCCTTCCTTAACGTTATTAAAATCTCGCACTTTAACGACTACCAACGCGCTTGTATTAGCCTGGTAAGGCACGGAAAAGTCCAAATTTTGCCTTCGTAAATCGGTTGGCGTAATCGCGGCAATGGCCATATCAGCCTGCATTGCATGCAGAGAAGGAATAATGGAGGAAAAGGTGATATCCTTTATTTCATACGACTTCCCCAAACGTGCTGCTATGATTTTAACCAAATCTACGTCAAACCCAATAATCGCACCCGAGCTTGTGAACTCATAGGGAGGGTTATCGGCACTTGTTAATATAATCAACCTGCCTTCGTCTTGCACACAACTGGCGAATGAGCAAAGTAAAATCGAAGCAAGTAGGGTAAGCAGTTTTTTCATGGTAAAATCATGACTATATCATCACATAAAATTGTCAAATCCTTAGTAACTTTTCAGTTTGACATTTTTATCCGCACAAAATACTGATTCCACAGCTGTGACTAGGGATAAAATGTTCATACTCTTTGGATTTGATTGCAATGACTATTCGTGGAAAGGTGTGGTCCATTTATTTATTCTATTTTTTGGGGCATTATTCACCGCTGCGACATTATCCGGATCGGTGTATCTGATTTCAAGCGAGGTAGATGGTGCTTTGGCTCAGTATGTGGCAAGCAAAGGAATTTGTAAAATTTACGAAAGGATCACACTTCTTGCGGCTCTAATTTCTTTGCCATTTTTCTTCAGAAAGTGTGGCATAAAAAACTTGGCTGATTTGGGATGTAATCTGAAAAATGTGAGAATAATACTGGTGTGGACCTGCATCGGTGCATTATTTATGGCCGTATTCACGGCGGTCGAAATTTTGTTCGGTATGGCGGAGATAGTTGATAATCACCGGATATTTGATGCGCTAATCGGAGGGCTTCCAAAGTTTATACTGTGTGCAACTGTGGTTGGGATTTTCGAAGAAATATTATTTCGTGGGGCCATCCTTAGGGCATTCTATACGGCTTTGAATCCAGCTTTAGCGGTTGTTATCTCGTCGCTGTTTTTCGCTTACGCACACACAAAAATACCGTTGGCAGCAAACTTGACGAATGGCCATATTAATGCTTTGAGCGGGTTTAGGTGCTTGATTCCCATGTTGTTCGGCTTTTTATATAAATTTAAAGCCTTTCAGTTCGCTAAACTTACTCTTCTCGGGATCATTCTATCCGCAATTACCATTAGAAACAAATCCTTGAATCAGGCAATTGGGTTTCACATCGGGATTGTTTTGATGCTGTTTATTGCAAATGTTTTTACCAAAAGTCCTTAGGATTGTAATGGAATCATCATTGAAACAGTTGGAGAAATACAGTGCCATCGTCGTCGACAGTGGAGATTTGGAATTGATAAAAAAATTTTGCCCACACGATGCCACCACAAATCCGTCACTCCTATTGAAAGCAGCCGGCCAACCGCAGTATGCTCACCTGATAGAGCAGGGTAGGGTGGTGGCGCAAACCAAGGGAATAGGTCCTGCCCTTAACCACTTGATCACATCGTTTGGCCTGGAAATTTTGAAAATCATAGATGGAAGGGTCTCCACGGAAGTTGATGCGAGACTATCCTTTGACACCGGGGCAACGGTGAAAAAAGCGAGAGATATGATAAATTTATACGAAAAAAACAAAATTCCTCGGGAGAGGATTTTAGTTAAAATTGCGGCAACGTGGGAAGGAATTTGCGCCGCTAAAATTTTAGAGGCAGAGGGAATTCATTGCAATTTGACGCTATTATTTTCGAAAGTTCAAGCCATTTCATGCGCGGAAGCAAATGTTGCGTTGATTTCACCTTTCGTAGGAAGAATTTTGGATTGGCATAAGGCTAAAACAAATCTCGATTATATCGCAGATAGCGATCCCGGTGTGCAATCCCTCATAGAAATCTTCAATTATTGTAAACATTTCGACTACAAGACCGAAATAATGGGTGCAAGTTTTAGGAACATTGAAGAGATCATGGCGCTCTCGGGTTGCGATTTGTTGACCATAAATCCGGTGCTATTGGAACAGTTGGAGGCAACATTCCAAAAAGTCGAAAGAAATCTATCGGCTAATGAAAGCAAAAAATTGCCAATGGAAAAATTATCCTACGATGAAAAAATATTTCGCCATGAACTTAATCGAAATGTAATGGCAACTGAAAAGCTCGCCGAAGGCATAAGAAATTTTTCTTCGGATATTGAAAAAACTGAAGCTTTGCTGCTATCGGAATAGCGAAATTTGGTTTCACAAATTTGCCTCTGTGTTGGAAGGTGTAGGAGCATTTGATTAATCAATCTAGCACCAATAAATTGGCATTGGAGGCAGAGAAATACTGCTCCCGTCTTGGGGTTTTATGTAATTATGTGATTTTTTCATTCTTCGCATAATATATATTATGTCTAGTTTGTGTTTTTGCATTTAGAATTTAAAAAATACGGCAATTAATTGGTAGTGCACGGATCCAGGGATGCACAAAACAAAATCAGCCCTTTAAAATTTTCGCCTGAACCGATGTTAAGGAAAATCGGATGCGCATTGCCGCGCAATTTTTCTTTAATACCGCTGATTGCGCCAAAAAAATCCGCTCCTATGTGGCCCATTTTGTTAATAAGTGAGGAAAACTCAAAAGCGTATTCGTTAGGTAAGATTATCTTTTATCTTGAGCTAATCTTTTTGTATTTTTACTTGCCTTCATGTTGTTTTATTTTAGCAAGTCAAAACAGAAGGTGGTAACATGTCTAGAGTTTGTTTTGTAACTGGAAAAGTGCGTTCGCGGGGATGTCGCATTGTGCGCAAGGGGCAATCAAAAAAAAGTGGCGGCATTGGGACGCACGTTGTCAAACGTACAAAACGTTTATTTAAACCGAATTTACAGCGTATCGCTGTGGTTCTGCCGAGTGGACAAGTTAAACGGGTTTGGGTTTCGGTTAAAGCAATAAAAGCTGGTTTAGTTGAAAAGGCTGTTATTTTCTAGATGGATAAGCGAAATATCTGAAAATCTGTCCCCTACCCTACCTTTCAGTTTTGAGTTTGGTTTTTTGTAAATTTTTTGTTTTAATGTGAGTTTGATTAAATTTTTATTGCTTTATTTTGTTCGGTTGCGTTTTTTAAGTTTTTGCTGTAAGTGCCGAAGTGCGGAGGTGTTATGTTTGTGCAATGACCATCAATTTTGAAGTTCTTGGGAGTAGCAGCAAGGGCAACTGCCATTTGTTGAGGACACCTGAGTCAAACATTCTAATTGATGCTGGGTTTTCCAGGAAGGTTATTACCCTTTTGCTCGAACGACGCAACCTTGCAATTGGTGATATTCACGCGGTTTTCATCACTCATGAGCATAGCGATCACTGCGCCGGAATTAGAGGATTATGCAAGGCGAGCAATATAATTTTTTTCGCAAATAAAAAAACGGCGGAAGAAGTGGGAAGCAAGCTGGGCAGGGCTATAAACTGGAATGTGTTTGAAAATGAGAAAAAATTTCGTTTTAGAGACCTGGAGATTGTAGCCTTTCCACTGCCACACGATGCCGTGGATCCCATAGGGTACGTTTTTTCTATGCTCACTCACGGCAACGACGCGTCACTTCATGAAAAAATATGCATCATGGCAGACTTGGGTTATGTTCCGCATGGGCTGGTACAATACGCCATCGACGTTGACTGGCTTGTCATAGAAGCAAATCATGACTTGCGTCTGCTTGAGCTAGATTTAAAGCGCCCGATATACATAAAAAATCGCATCCGTGGGAAATACGGACATTTGTCAAATAATGCAGCGCTGTCATTCATTTCACAAAATTTTTCCAAAAGATGGAAAAAAATTACCTTCGTTCATCTAAGCGGTGATTGCAATACCACGGAAATTGTACATGGTATGCTCAGGAAATGTGATTTTCCGAAAAAATTAGAGTTCGAAGTGATAGATCCTTCCGGGAATGGAAATTGCCGAGTAACGTTCGACTAAAATTCAACGTCGATAAACAGCCCAACGGGAGCATGGTCTGAACCGTATGCATCGGCGTATATTTTCGCTTCGATGATGCGTTGCCGTAGCGATTCACTGACCAACACATAATCAATTCTCCAGCCAACATTTCTTGCACGCGCATTTGCACGGTATGACCACCAGCTGTACTGCCCCTCTTCCTGTGGATGTTGGAAGCGAAATGTATCGATGAATCCTCCGGTCAGAATATTCGAGAATCCGTGCCGCTCTTCATCCGTGAATCCGGCATTGGAATGATTTTGTTTCGGATTAGCAAGATCTATTTCTTGGTGCGCGACATTAAAATCTCCACACACAATTGTGGGTTTAATCACGGCCAAATTGCAGATAAATTTGGTGAATTTTACATCCCACACCTGCGAACGGAACTTCAATCTGGCCAACTTCGCTCCAGAATTTGGGGTATAAACATTCACAATGAAAAATTGACCATATTCCAGCAAAATAATTCGACCTTCATGATAATCGGTTGTTGCTTCAACTTCGATCAGCGTGGAATGCGATATCGGTTTGTATTTCATAAAAATTGCCGTTCCCGCGTAGCCGGGGCGCACAGCAGAATTAAAAATCTTTACATATTCTGGAAGAACAATTTCTGGCATCTTGCTTGGAGACGCTCTGATTTCCTGCAGACAAATTACATCCGGATCCATCCGCTTGACCGCATCAATTAGCCCTTTTGAAAGGATAGATCGCAGTCCATTTACATTCCAGGAAACAATATTCATGTGAGCAAACGATTTTTATTTGCAGTAAGTATTTAATAAAATCTTTCCCTGGCGACATTTTTTATATCATCAACCTACCAACATCAATTGCTGCATTAAATCCAATGTGGCGTGATTTTTTGTTTTTTTACAACAATGATTCCCCGCCTAGGGAAATGAAATGGTTGAATTATTTCGCCAATTGGTGCATTTTCCACTGAAATTTTACTTGAAAAATACACTTCTTCCACTAAAAAGCGCCCATCTTTGTTCGGGGCTCTTAGCTCAGTGGTTAGAGCAGGGGACTCATAATCCCTTGGTCGTAGGTTCAAATCCTACAGGGCCCACCAGTGTTTATGCGGGTTTGCGGGAATCAGCCAAAAAACACAAAAATCACTGTACTAGTTCTGTGCTGGTTTTTCCGGGTACCCTTTGGCCCTTTACCCGCGCATCAATTACCGCTTTGGCTGCACATCTGACTTTTGGGCCGCGTATCATTGGAAGGAGGCCTGTCCAGCTGTACTTTTGGCCGGATGCCCACCGACGTTGGTCAACAATACCGGGGCACGGCGCTGAACCGATGGCATTTCACCGGGGCGGAATTTAAATTTATGAGTCCTATCCCTAGGGCACAGCGGGAACAATGGCATTCCGCAGGAGTGAGACGATGTTCACGCGGCAGCATTTTCGGCCCACATATTTTTTCGACTCTCATTCCAGAAAAGTCGCCTTTTGACTCATATGTTTCCGGCCCGCATTTCGAAAAACCCGCCTTTGAGGCTCGTATTTTTTTACCCACATCTCAGAAAAGTCGCCTTCAAAATCTTCAAAACTGGAATGGGATCAGTGCGTGAAAAGTGAGGAAACCTAGTGCTGAAGTCGTTACCTTTGCGAAACTAATTGAGCAAAAATTCTCGGCTCGCGTTCCTGTTGCTCGGCTACTTCGACATTCGCCTCACTCGCAACTAGTTACGTTGCAAAAAAGATCGCTACCACTCGGGAATAAAATCGCAAAAATCGGCAAGATCGCTGGTCGCGAAAACCAGCGGAGATCATCGGGCACAAAAATATCTTGATCGCAAGAGCATTGCCGATGATTATTGCCATCTTCGAATTTCCCCCATCTTGTTGCCCATGGTGCGAAATTGTCGTAAGCCTCTTGTCTGGGCTGGTCATTGATTGCAAAAATTGGCAAGATCACTGGTCGCAGAGTGTCAGCGGAGATCGTTGTTCGTGAAGGTATCGGTGGAGATTACTGCCAAAGGAGCTGCATCGGAACGGCGAATAATCCCTCCCCAATTGCGTAGGATAGCGTGCCATTGTACAGCACGATGCCATTGAAAACTTTTCCGGCTGAAATTTTTTCCCTGAACCATTTCAGGTGCTTGAAATCGTCCTTGGAAATGTTCGTCCCCGCCTTAACCTCGATGCCAAGCAGGTCTCCGTTTGCACTTTCTAGCACAAAATCGATCTCACGTTTATCGTGATCGCGGTAATGGTAAAGTCTGATAACATCATCCTGTGCAGCAAGTTGCGCCGATAATTCATTGAATACCATGGTCTCCACTAGCTTCCCGACACGATCGGAATCCAGCTCGATGGCGTCCAAATTCCAGTGGAGAAGCGAGGCCATCAGTCCGCTATCGGCCATGAAAAATTTGTCCCTCCCGCTGACCCTGGCGTAATCCGTCCAGGTCCACGCCGGCAAAGTGCCAACTATGTACATCATTTGCAAAGAGTTAATGTATCCGCGGAGCGTGCCAACGGATATCCCTAAACTCGCCGCCAGCGACGATTGGTCGATGAATTTGCTCGACCAGCCGGCGAGAGCTTCCAAAAGTTTCACTAAAATATCTCGCCTGCGAATGTTGCTGAAATCTAATAAATCCCGCATAATTAAGGCGTTAGCGTAGCTCAGGTGCCACTTTTTTCTGCCATTGTCCGACAGGTTGAGCACCTCCGGGAACCCGCCTCGAAACGCAATTTTCAGCAAATCTTTCCTGGACAACTCGCCGTCAGCGTTGCTAAAATCCAGTGCAAATGCACAGGAAATGAAGTTCGGCTGCCTTCCAAAAATTTCGCCCGGTGTCACCGAAAAAAGTTCGACGTGCTACACTCGACCGGCCAATGATTCGCTGACGGTCGGCAATGTCTGAACATTTGCGGATCCGGCGAGGAGAAATTGGCCGTAGCGCGTGTCTCCGTCGACGACCATTTTTATCGCGGAAAGCAGTTCCGGCGCCCGCTGAATTTCATCGATTATTGTCAATGATCTGCCGCTGCGAACGAATGCGCCGGGGTCACTTTTGGCAGTTTGCAGCATCTTGGCATCGTCCAGGGTGCGATAGGTCGCATCGCCGCCCGCAATCCGCTTCGCCAGGGTAGTCTTGCCCACCTGCCTCGCTCCGCTCAAAATCACAACCCTCCGTTCCTGGAGAGCCAACCGCACCGTTTGCTCTTGCCAACGTTTTATGAACTTCATGGGCAAAATACTTAGTGAACCGTCCCAAAATGCAAGAAAATTTTCTCTCTAAATGCAAAATAAAACACTCTCTAAATTAGAAATAGAATGTTCTCGAAATGCGCAATAGAATACTTCCGAAATTGCAAACAGAATACTCTCTAAACGATGGATAACTCAAAAAAAACATCCGGAATGAAAACTACACGAATCTGACGCTAGGCCGCGCGTAACCAATATTCCGCGCGGCTTTCACCCAGGCAACCAACAAGCCGCGCCCGACGAACTCCCTTAACTCTCCGTTTCATTGGCGCGAGAGTACTACGCTTGCCTGGGTTGATCAATCCTTTGGAAATCTGCATCCCCAAATAACCCTGCTATGCGGTCATCGGGGACATTAATTTCATACTCCCCTCCCTCGAGTGCTGTCACTTTCCTTTCGTCTCAGTCTTCCGCTTCCTCCTTTTCCTCATCACACGCCCATAGCCTTGCAAAAGCAATGATCTCGGGGCAATCCCTCTCCCGCACGCATGCCAAATTGTGCCTGCTAAATATTCCAGCTATTTCACTATTTTCGAATCCTAGCGAACACCGACCCAAACGCAAATCTTCTTCAAAGTGCCTGCCATCTCTGTTCAGCTTGGCGGGAACTCGATTGAAGTATATTTGTGCAGCATTGCCCAATGTGTATGCATATAATTTCATGATGACTTACTCCTTTTAGCTTAAATTAATTAGCTCTTTGCTTCAAGAAACACAGTAAATTCATTCCTTGCAACAATGGCATGTAATTGCTTTCTTTTATCCATTAAATCTTCCAGCAAACGTCCCCTAATAGTATCGCGCACGGCAAGACATGCATCCACAACACCCTGCAATGCTGCATTCTTTGAGGTATTTTCTTCCGGGGTTAACCGTATTTGCTTTCTTACTTTTCTCTCTGCTGCAGCGTTATCTTCCACTGCTTTTACCCTTTCAGCAGCTTCAATTTGCCCTTTCAAGCCAGCTAAAACAGGATCCATTGACCGCTTAACAAGCTCGACTTCGTGCATTATCACTGCATTTTGGGTGACAGCATTAAATCGCTCTCCAAGGGAAACACCAGAAGGAGGATTTTCAAAAGCTAACAGCAGCCTTTCACAGCATTCCCTATCCTCCATTTCTGCATTACAAAATTCCTTGCACCGATCACGCCTTGCTCCGAATTTTGCCGAGTTTTTGCCTGCTATTTGTATAGGCACGTCTAAAAAACCAATTGGCCTTAGGCTTTCTGCTGCATGTCTCTCACTAGTTAGCATAACGCAGTGCCCAAGATCTGGAGAATAAACAAAAACTCCCGTTACACTCGCCGATAACCCAGCGGGCATCAGCAAAAATTCGCGCTGATAGTCGTGAAAAAATTGACAACCTTCACTGTAAGAACCCACCATACTCTCATTTTTTCTGCCCAAAAAACCAAGTAAACCCCTTTCGGCATTAGCGAAATCCACGCCAAACAAGTGGGTGCCGAAAATGCGAGCGTGAGACACGCCCGTATATCGCGTTATCACCTTAATCGGTGGAGGAAACATGCCCGCTTTATCCACACCCCTGACGAACATCGTTGCGGAGGAGGAGGCCAAGACAGAGCGCCTGGACAGAGCGGGGACGCCCAAAGGCTGGCCGCTTTCATCCGTGGCTGCATAGGTGGTCCCCTCATCCGCTGTTCTTACCATGCCCATCGGCTCTAAGGCTTCAAGACC
>JAITBR010000019.1 GCA_031283485.1 Puniceicoccales bacterium
GCGTATTCCAAGCCGACAGGCGTGTTTTTTAGCACGGTCGCATTCCCATTGACCGGCGAAACACCATCACCGGCGCCGCTTGATTTTTTACCAACGGCGGCGTCAATTAACTCGACGTCGCGCCGCATGGCCGTGGTAGTATCCCGAATAGTAGGAATGATCTCCGGCCACGATGTGTTTTGACTTTATTTGATCCTTGATTGGGACGGAATCGCGATAGGTTTCAAAAATATTCATGTTAACCTTCGCAAGGCTGTGAATCCCATTCGAGCAGTCAATGACCGAACTCCTCAGAGAGGTGCTCCCAATCCCTCTCTGCTGCGGCAATGGAAGATTTTGTTAGCTTGGCTTTGTTTTTTTGAAAAACCCGCAATCCCTCTGTTCATCAGCCACAGAAACTGGGTGCAGGGGTTGGATTTGAACCAACGACCTTCAGGTTATGAGCCTGACGAGCTGCCGGACTGCTCCACCCTGCATCGATCAATGGCAACCACTAATAAGATTAGCAAAGTTTTGTCAAGGAATTTTAAGAAAAATTTTACCGGATGTGCAAATTTTCACCACACCGAGATGCGGATAAAATTTTTCGCACACGGAAAATAACTTTCGCTGGAAAATATTTTGATCGACCACTAAAATTATCCCAAGGATATCCGGCGGATGTGTTACTTTACTTTGAGTGTTGCTGTAGGACTGTTTAGTGGCACCCTGGCGCAGGTGAACTTAATTTGTTCACCCATCTCGCATAAAATTTTATTTTTTGATAGCATAGGATGACATTATGGATTAGATGGCATGGCATATGCTAGGGAAATTTTTCAAAATATTTGCCGGAAGACATTACAAGAAATTTTTGAAAAAATGCCAGCCAATCGTAGCAGAAATCAATGGCTTCGAACTGGAGTACCAAAACTTGACCGATGAACAATTGAAGGCTAAGACTCAGGAATTTAGGGCAAGATTGGGGGAGGGGGAATCCGTAAATAATATCTTGCCCGAAGCATTTGCGACAGTTAAGAATGCGGCGCGCAGATTGTGCGGTACGACATGCTCGGTTTGCAGCCACAGCGTCACCTGGAATATGGTGCATTACGATGTGCAGCTGATCGGTGGAATTGCGCTTCATCAAGGGAAAATAGCTGAAATGGCAACGGGCGAAGGAAAAACTTTGGTCGCCACTTTGCCACTGTATCTGAATGCTTTGACCGGGAAAAATTGCCAACTTGTAACGGTAAACGACTACCTAGCATTGCGTGATGCTGCAATTATGGGATATTTGTATAAATTTTTAGGAATGACAGTTGGCTGCCTGCAGAACAACACGGGCGAAGAAGCTCGTAAGGCTGCTTACGCGTGTGACATTACCTACGGAACGGCCTCTGAATTTGGCTTCGATTACTTGCGTGACAATGGCACAACTAGTTCCGCGGATGAACAGGTGCAACGGGATTATTTTTTTTGCATAGTAGATGAAATAGATTCCATCCTGATTGATGAGGCCAGAACACCGCTTATAATTTCGGGAAATTCAGATTCTGACAACTACATGCCATTTTTGGAACTTAAACCGGCCGTTGAAAAACTCGTATCCCTGCAGCACAAATTATGCAACAATCTTGTGTCGAAATCCAAAATTGCCATTGAGAGTGGAAATGATACGAAAGATACATACAAATATCTGTGGCAAGTGAAGCTTGGTATGCCAAAAAATCGACAGTTTTTGAAGTTGATGAAAAGCGGCGAGGTTAGAAAAAAATTGGATAAATTTGATTTAGAAATGAGTTTGGAGCTCGCCCGCGATGAGAGACATAAGATCAAAGAGGAATTATATTTCTGCGTTGACGAGAAGGGGCAGCAATCTGATCTGACAGAGATCGGCAGAAAAACTTTGCAGCCCGATGATCCAAACGCTTTCTTGCTGCCCGATTTACCAGCAATTTTTTCAAAAATAGACTCCAGCAAAGAAGCGGACGTAGAAAGGAAATCGAAATTAAAGCAAGAGGCGGAAGACTTTTTCGCAAAAGTTAGTACGAAAATTCATTGCTTAAGTCAGCTTTTAAGGGCCTATTCTCTCTATAACAAGGATGAGCAATATGCCATAATCGATGGAAAAATTGTGATCATCGACGAAAACACTGGTCGTGCGATGCCGGGTAGGCGCTGGAGTGATGGATTACACCAGGCAATGGAAGCCAAAGAAGGCCTAGATATTGAAAGTGAAACAAAAACCTATGCTACGATTACGCTGCAAAACTACTTTAGAATGTACGAAAAGTTGGCTGGCATGACCGGTACTGCCGAAACAGAAGCACAAGAGTTTAACGACATTTATGGGCTAAATGTTGTGGTTATTCCAACAAATAAGCCTTGCCTAAGAGTCGATGTGAACGACTGCATCTATAAAACTCGCCGTGAGAAATATAACGCCGCAATCGTGGACATTAAAATCGCTCATGGGAAAGGGCAGCCGGTTTTAGTCGGGACCACATCCGTCGATGCCTCGGAGGTGCTGAGTAAAATGCTTAAGCGTGAGGGAATCGGACACAATGTTCTCAATGCAAAATACCATGCACAGGAAGCTGACATCATTGCACAAGCTGGACAAAAATTTTCCGTCACCATAGCGACGAACATGGCCGGTAGGGGAACGGATATTAGGCTTGGCGATGGAGTAAGCGAGCTCGGTGGCCTTTTTGTTCTCGGGACTGAACGACACGAATCTCGCCGAATAGACAGGCAGTTGAGAGGGCGTTGCGCACGCCAAGGAGATCCGGGTTGTACGAAATTTTTCGTATCCCTTGAGGATAATTTGATGCGCCTGTTTGCCGGCTCTGGCCTAATTGCATCCCTGCTGCATAAAACTTTCCACGAAGGCGAAGTTCTCGAGCATCCGCTACTCAATAAATCCATCGAAACTGCCCAGAAAAAAGTTGAAGAATACCACTATGGTATGCGAAAACGCCTGCTGCAGTACGACGATGTACTGAATAAGCAGCGTGAAGTGATATATTCCATGCGCAATGATGTTCTACGTAGTGCATCGGCGAGGGATCTTTTGTTTGAGTTAATAAGTGATGCAATTTTTGAAAAATCTGAAGAATTTT
>JAITBR010000076.1 GCA_031283485.1 Puniceicoccales bacterium
AGGCGGACTCGCCCGCCTCTGCTCAACTACCTCCACCGCAACAAATTAGCCAGGCTTTCCCAGCCCAGTCCTTCCCAGCGGACCATTTATCCCCGCCGCAACAACCTGCCCAGGCTCAACCTTTCTCGGCAAACGATTCCTGCTCTGCTCCATACTCCAATGGCTCCAGCGCTACCACCTCCGGCTGCTACTCCAACTTCTCCGGCGGCAACGGCGCACACGCCGATTCCTTCTCCTCCGATCCATTGGACTTTCCCTACTAGCGATTTTTTCCACCGGCATTCCACCATTCCACACTAGCATCCCCCGGCACACTTCCTCCCCATTCACTTTTTTACTCATCTCACACTAAACAACCGGCGAGGGCCCGGTAATCTCTACCGGGCCCTCGCTCCTTTGCTCCATTAAATTTATTCTATATGTAGAAGCTTTTACGTGGATGCCCCTCACCCCTTCGGACGTCGTTCATCGAATTACGTCACCGAAAATGTTCATATGCTAATGCCAATCTGCAAATTCTAAATTTGGTGGAATACCGGTGGATTGATTTTTTCCCACCTCTCAAATTTCACCCCATTCAATCTCCCGCAAAGCCTGTGTTTTAGCGGGATGGTGCTCGAGGAGGGGGTCGAACCCTCATGCCATAGGGCACAAGATCCTAAGTCTTGCGTGTATGCCAATTTCACCACTCGAGCAAAACAAAAACAACCCACACATCGGCCACTCAAAAATCGTTACCATTTTCTAGCTTTTTTTTGTGAAAATGCTACGAAAATTCGCAAAAATTTTCAGTGTATCGAAAATTTTCCGTATTCATAGGGAAAAACTCTAAAAAGTTGAGACCATCTTGCGGTATGCACTACTCAGTAATTCCACTACTATTTCCTTCGCCTTTTTTGCTTGATTCATTAATTTTTGCATCTCCTCAAAGAAAAAGGGTACTATTTTTTCACTCGAAACTTTCTTAATTTTTTCGCGTAAATTTTCTATTTTTGTTTCAGAGGCCTCTATTGTCTCGCCCTGTTCCATGGCCAAATCCTTCATTTCAGGTGGAGAGGCTTCACTATCAAAGGCAAGCGATAGTAAATCTCTCCAATTGGGCATTTTCATAATGGCATCGACAATGGTGTGTGGAGCACTGAATTTACTCAGCGAATTTTCGGCCAGGAACAGTGCATATGGATCATTCAGTCGACCATGTGAGAGAAGTGCAGAATTCATAACAGCCCTGTAAGTTTCCTTTGGATTTTCCGACCTCATAACCAAGAAATTTCTTATCCCCTCTAAAAATTGAGCCCGTTCTCTCACGGGAGTAGGCATTCCCATCTTTACAAACATTTTTTCCGTTATGTCAGAGTGAGCATTCAACCACTTAACATCGGAATTGAAGAAATGAGCCACCCACTTGTTTTGCTCAATAAATTCTCTTTGTTCACTGTTTAATTCAATCTCACAGCCATTTGCCGGTTTAGATATCCTTGCGCCATCCGTAGTGCAAAGGTAACAATTTGTCAGCGTCCCGCTATCGATGGCTGAACGGATACTATCCACATCATGTTCCGCTAAAAACACACATTTTGGAGTTTTTGATCCACGAAAAATACCACCGTTATCCCAGCACATTAGTAAATATTTTGCATTTTTTTGATAGCCACTGAATACACTTTCCTGAGCCGATGTGGTAGTGCTACGAAAATTGTCCGTAGCGAGCAACTCACCGTTAAACCTACTAGAAAATGCATCCGCAACCCTATAAACGCTGTCGTATATCTTTTTCTGCTTACCTGTAAGCCTGTAAACAATATCCTCCCTCTGCCATTGTACCATTTGGTTGAGTGATGTTGGTCGCCATTCACTTACAACATCCCACGCTTGCCCCTCCAATGCGATGACCTCACTTGGCTGTCGAGGAGTAACGCCAAAGCCCAAATGAAACATTTGGTAAAGCTGCTCCAATTCTTGCTCTATTTCCTGCTCTTGGACCTGTTGCTGCTCTTGAACTTGTTGTTGTTCTTGAACAACCGTGATTTCGCCGCTGCCAATTTCCACTTTTTCGTGCCCATTGAAAAACAAGGCCTGAAGCTTTTTGTCAAACTCGTCGATGTATCCGGACACATCTCTATTGAGCGCTACAACATCCAGTTTTCCAAAAATGCTCTCCAGTTTTGATCGAATACCATTCCACTGATTTTTTAGGACAGTTTTTACTTCACGCCAACTGCGGCATTTTGCCCAACTATCGACATCAAAATTTTCAATCGAAGCCATTAGTTCCACCGTGTCACTGCGAATTTGCTCGAAATTTTTCCAAGCCGAATCGCTGAAATTATCACTAGGCATGACTTCAAATAATTTTTGCTTGATAAATTTTTTCGGAAGTTCGCGCAACTGTAGTGTTACAGCTTGGATTAGCTGGTGCGTGACACTCTTGGCTAGGTTACCAAGCATTCTGTCCAGCAAATCTTTCATTTTTATGGATTCTGAATTAAATACATCTCTCGCTGCTTTGCCGGACACAATACAGTCCATGGTCTGCCCGTTGT
>JAITBR010000108.1 GCA_031283485.1 Puniceicoccales bacterium
AAGTGATTGTATCCGGTGTACACGTGGAACTGACAAACTCCCTAAAGGAGTTAGTTAGTAGCAAAGCGCAGAAGTTGTTTGACCACGATGGAAAAATAATACGCATTGAAGTCAATCTCGAGCATAGCAAAAACAGGTCTCGAGAAAATGAGTTCATCGCCCACGGAGAAATAGCAATAGGTGGCCATAATTTGAATGCAAGGGCGAAAAGTGAGGATATGTATAAATCCATAGACATGATGATAAATAAACTCGACAGGCAACTGATCGACAAAATAAAGGTGGAGAATGATCGCAAAAGAGCGGAAAGTGTCCCCGCTGACACCTATTCTACGGAAATAACTTGATGCTTTGCGTGAAATTTTATCCCACTGAAACGTAGGGAGACGGGAAAAATATTTTGACAACAAATTCAATAAGTGCATCAAGCTCGACTATCGATGATCGACATCAGGATCGAGAGTTTGACGAAGCGCTTCGGGGCGGTGACCGCGCTCAATGGTATTGATTTGACCATCAATGGTGGTGAATTGTTTTTTTTACTCGGACCAAGTGGTTGCGGAAAGACAACGCTCCTGCGCACATTGGCCGGGTTTTACACTCCCGATAGCGGACAAATACGATTTGGCACCAAAAATGTGATAAATTTGCCACCGCACAAGCGTCAGGCGGGGATGGTCTTTCAAAGTTATGCGCTGTGGCCTCACATGACCGTAGCCCAAAACATTGCCTTCGGGCTAGAGCAAAAGAAACTGCCGAAAGCGAAGATTCGTAGTACAGTGGCCGATATGCTCGCAAAAGTCCGATTGGAACAATACGCCGATCGCAGACCAAATGAATTGTCCGGTGGACAGCAGCAGCGGGTTGCACTGGCCAGAGCACTCATTGTTAAGCCTCGCTGCTTGCTCCTCGACGAGCCGCTGTCAAATCTGGATGCCCAACTGCGCAATGAGATGCGCTGTGAAATACGGGCCATATGCAAGGAACACAAATTGACCACCATTTACGTTACCCACGACCAGAAGGAAGCATTGTCCATAGCGGATAGGATCGCGGTATTTTCTGGTGGCAAAATACAGCAAATTGGCAGCGCAACGGAGCTGTATAGACGACCACAAACGAAATTTGTGGCAAAATTTATAGGAGATACAAATATTATCGAAGGGGTAATTGTACAGGTCGGTGCAGGAGAAGCTGTTGTGCGCACAAAAATAGGTAATTTTCGCGGTGTAATTTGCCCAAGCAAAGCCGACGCTAGGCCCGGAAAAAAAGTTTACCTGTCGATTCGTCCGGAATGCCTGGTACTGAGCAATGTCCCGACAAAAGAAAATTGCGCTAGTGGGCACATTGGAAATGCTGTGTATTTTGGCGAAGTCGCCCACTATGATTTTGAAAAAAATGGTGTAAATATCCGAATATCCGAGCTTAATCCTGCGAACTTTGAGCGTCTGCGGCAGGCAAATGAAGTGTATGCGCATGTGTCAAGTGGTGACGTTGTAATTCTTAGTGAATAGGGCTGTGTCAAAGTTTACTAAACCATCTATTTTAGCACTGATATGTACTATCATTTTGGTGCCGTTTATGCTATGTGACAGGGCAAAAAATGTAACGTTCGACGATAAGGCAGATACCCTCGTTATTCTCACTCCACACAATGAGGCACTGAGGTGGGAATATTCCAATGGGTTTAAGAAATGGTACCGAGAAAAGACTGGGAAGGATGTAAACGTTGACTGGCGCTATCAGGGCGGCGGTCAGGAAACTTCACGATACATAGAATCGACACTCTCCAATAATTTTATGAATTATTGGACTGGCGAACTAAATCTCCCCTGGACCAGTGAACACGCCGCTGCTTTTTCCATGCGCAGCGCTAAAAATACGGGAAAAGGAAATGACTTGCTGGATGAAATTTACGGCAAATTCATAGAATCAAATGTTGGCTGCGGCGTTGATTTACTGTTTGGCGGCGGGGTATATGAGTTTATTTTACAGGCGGATAGAGGAAACATAGTGCCCTGTGATATTATTCACGAGCGGCCGGATTTTTTTTCCGAAAATACAATTCCGGAATTTTTCGCTGGAGGCCGATTATGGGATCACGATGGGCGCTGGTTTGGTGTAGCTCTATCGTCATTCGGAATAATATACAACGCCGAAGCGCTACTTTCGGAAGGTATTGAACATTCTCCCAAAATGTGGGCAGATTTGGCTCGTCCAGAGTATTTTCGCAAATTAGCCGTTGTGGACCCCACGAAAAGCAGTTCCATGCTGAAAGCGTTTAGCATGCTGATGCAGCAGCAAATGCAAATAGCTTACGAAAATCTCCGCTTGAAAAAAAATGTGGCTAAGCTTTCTCCAGAAGACGAACTGGTTGCAGTGTCAAATGGCTGGCTAGCGGGTTTGAAAATCATACAAAAAATCGCAGCCAATGGCCGTTATTTTACTGAATCTGCCACGAAGCCACTCATAGATGTATCAACGGGAAATTGCCTGGCCGGGATTTCCGTTGATTTTTATGGGCTTTCGGAAGAGCAACACCTAGAAGAGCGCACTGGAAGCAATAGGTTTAAGTTTGTCGTCCCATGTGGTGAGTCTGAATCAGCCGCAAATTTACGGAGAGAACCTTCAAAGGC
This sequence comes from Puniceicoccales bacterium, assembly GCA_031283485.1. Next base: position 2,637 of record JAITBR010000108.1, read on the forward strand.
ACGCGGCGAAGACAACAGATTTAAATTTATATTGCCATATGGCGGTGGAGCACCCTCTCCGGACCCAATTGCAGTATTACGGGGAGCAAAACGACCGGATTTAGCAAAGAAATTTGTGGAATATGCACTTTCATTGGATGGACAAAAATTGCTGGGCTTTAGGGTTGGCGTGGACGGTGGTCCCGCAAAAAAAACAATGTGCAGAACACCGATCCTGAAAACAATTTACGAAAAGAAATATGAAAAATTCCGCGTTAATCCTCACATAAATCCCTACGAAGCGTCCGCATCTTTCGTTTCCCATGACGAATGGACCGACCCTGTATTTTCCATTTCCGGGCTGATAATAAAGTTAGTATTCATAGATAATAATATCGAATTGGTTGACGCTTGGGGAGCAATTTTACGGGCACGCGCAGAGGGACGAACTAAGGAAGCTGAAGATGCAGAAGCAATTATGACTAATTTGTCCGAACTCGAATACGTGAATGTTATTGGTAACCTCTCGAAGGTGTTTGGAAACAAAAATATTACCCTGGTACTGAAATTTCAAAATGATCTCTGCAACTCCTTCCGAAAACGATACATTTTGGCAAAATTAGTTGCCGAAGGAGCTGTTCCACCGAGTGGCAAATAGCACAAATTTATTGCCAAATTGCTCGGAGTATACAAGTTTTCGGTGCATATGTTGGATCTGAAATTTTTGCGTGAAAATGTCGCTTTTGTTAAAGCTGGAATCGCCAAAAAAAAATTTAAAGTTGACATTGACTCATTCTTGGCTGTGGATGCGAAGCGCAGGGAAGCGATTTCCGAATGTGAGCAGCTCCGTGCCGAGCAAAAGCGAACAAGTGATAAAATTGTGCATTTGGATAAATCTTCGGCTGAATTCGCTGCGGCTGTGGCAGCGTTGAAGCAGCTCTCCGTACGGATTAAAGGGATGGAAGCAGGAGTAAGTAAGCTGAATGCCGCTTGGACTGAGGCATATTTGACAATTCCCAATGTTCCGCATGAATCCGTACCAATCGGAAAAAACGCCGAAGAGAATATTGAATTGCTCGCCGATGGAGATATAAACTCCGTATCGGAGTATGCAATTCCCCACTACGACATTCCCTGGTTCAACCGTGCGATAGATTTTCAGCGTGGAGCCAAAGTCTCCGGGGCCGGGTTTCCGTTTTACATTGGCTCGATGTCTCGCTTCGTCAGAGCATTGGTCTCATTTTTTTTGGATGAAGCTCGAAGCAACGGCTATGTGGAATTTTCAACGCCCATACTCGTGAAGGCGGAAAGTGCGATTGCCACCGGACAGCTGCCGGACAAAGAGGCCCAGATGTACCACAATGCGCAGGATGATTTATACTGCATTCCCACAGCGGAAGTGCCCGTAACTAATTTTTTTCGCGGTGAAATACTCAGCGAAAATGATTTACCGATTTACAGGTGTGCTCACACTCCCTGTTTCAGGCGAGAAGCGGGCAGTTGGGGAAAAGACGTGCGAGGCTTGAATCGCCTGCATCAATTTGATAAAGTCGAACTTGTGAAGTGGTGTCATCCCGATTTTTCCTTCGAAGAGCTGGAAAAATTACGCTCCGATGCCGAAAAAATTCTACAAAAACTTCAATTGCCCTATCGTGTATTGCTGATATGCACGGGCGACATTGGATTTGCCCATTCCAAGCAGTATGATCTGGAAGTTTGGGCTGGTGGACAAAAATGTTGGCTTGAGGTGTCAAGTTGCAGTAATTTCACTGACTTTCAGGCTCGGAGGGGTGACATAAAATTTCGCAAAAAATCAGATGGAAAAACGCAGCACGTTCACACGTTAAATGGTTCTGGATTGGCCGTTCCACGCGTTTTGGCTGCCATACTGGAAAACAATTTGCAGAAGGACGGCAGGATCAAGATTCCAAAAGTTCTTGTGCCGCATATGAACGGGGATGAATTTCTGGAATTTTAATGGATGCTTAAACTGGCCAAATTGACTGGACTGACAGTGGAATATGGGCGATCGCCTTTGTTCCCGTGTTTCAAAAAAATATCGCAGCTGTCCGGAAACATTCGCGGTAAAAATGTGGAAATTTTCACGACGAACTCGGCGCGAATTCCAGGGAACATGGTAGTGCAAATAAAATTGGAGCACGGCAATGGTATACATTTCTCGGCAAATCGAAAGAAATTTGGTGCAGCTCTAGCAAGGGCACTCGGACAACCAATGGTGAAGTCTGGAGATATAATTTTAGACAGAAAAATTACCTTCCAAGCTCACGACTTAGATTTTGCCAGAAAAATTTTTGAATACGAAGAAATTAGAGATAAACTTGATTTGCTCCTATCAAATAAATTCAGTATGGGAATTTTAGCGATCGGCCAATATAGCATTTTTTATCATGAACCAATGGGGATAATGACAAAAGGAAAGCGGAGACGTTTTTCCATCGCCGTTGATTTACTGTGTGATCTGTTTGATGTATTGTACTTTTTTAGGCATAAAACTTCATGATCGAACATATCCTTTTTGTCCTATTGCTGATTTTTTTGCTACTAAGTTTGCGTCGCTACTTTGATTTGAAGGCTGATTTCATAAAAACGGATGCCGCGTTAAAATTTGAAAAAGAGAAGGCATCCCTTGCCGAACGGGCTTTTCAGGAGAAGTTCGATCTGCTGCATGCCGCCGAAGAAAGGCTGCGCGAAAATTTCAGCAATTTATCCGCAAATGCACTGAAAAGTAACAATGAAGCCTTCATTGCGTTGGCCAAAAATGCTTTTTCCGGACTTTCGAAGGAAGCGGAATCCGAATTCAACGCCGCCGCCAAACCAATATATGATTCACTGAAGCTTTTTAGCGAAAAAATTCAAAAAATCGAAGATCATCGCAATGCGTCATACATTGAATTGAGGGAACAATTGAAGTTGATGAACCAGGCAAATTTGGCGCTAAAAACCGAAACTTCTGGCCTCGTAAATGCCCTGCGCAGACCGGAAGTGCGCGGCCGCTGGGGAGAAATGCAGCTTAGGAGGACCGTAGAATTGGCGGGAATGGTTGAACACGTCGATTTTGAAGAGCAGAAACATATGGTAACCAATGATGGACAAAACTTGCGCCCCGACATGGTCATAAATTTACCAAATGGACGTCGCATTGTTGTGGATTCCAAGGCACCTTTGGCTCTATATCTCGATGCAATTCAACAAAATACTGAACGGGAAAAAGCAAATATGCTACAGACCTACGCATCCCACATTCGCCGACACATTGAACGTTTGGGATCAAAAAATTATTGGGATCAATTTTCCGCTTCGCCCGAATTTGTCATACTATTTCTTCCCGGTGAAAATTTTTTCAGCGACGCCCTAAAGGAGGATTGCGATTTGATTGAATTTGGTGTTTCAAAGCGTGTGATTCCAGCGACACCCACGACGCTAATAGCACTTCTACAGGCCGTTGCCTACGGCTGGAAGCAAGACAAAATAGCCGCTGAAGCAAAAAATATTGCAGACATAGGCCGGGAAATGTACAAACGCATCAGGGTGTTTTTCGATCACTTCGAAAGAGTAGGCAAATCTCTGTCGGCAAGCGTAAAATCCTATAACGAAGCATCATTGTCGGCTGAGACACGCCTTCTGTCACAGGCTCGCAAATTTGAACAATTAGCCCCTGAAATCAAACTGGATAGCGGTATGTTTTGCATTGATGTTCAACCAAAGTCTACGCATTCAAGTGACTGGGAATAACTTCATACGGAAGTTTAACTTTTTGGAAAAATTTGCATCGTAGCCGACTAACGAAATGTGAATCTGCAACCGCGTTACGCCAATGTATCTTTTTCATCGTTTGAACCCTATCTTTTCGAATTGCCTATGGAGCCATCCAGCCGATTCTTGGACTGGTGCGGATAGACGGTCGAACCGACGACCTCTATTCGTGAAATACATGGCCGTATTATCGTACACATTTATCTGCTTGTGTGTCCCGGAAACACGGTGGTAATCGTTGGAATTCGGTACCATGCGGTACAAGATATTCTGCCATAATCCTTGCCAAAAATTCATCTCTGCGAATGCACGCTCCACTCGAGCGTATATCGCAGGCCGCGTATCTTCAACATAAATTTCCCCGGCCGGGATGCATGGATAATTCCCTGCTGTGCAGCATATTAGATCCCTAATCCCCGCCGAACCCCAGCGCATTCGCCATGGTCCATACGCTACCACGCAGCACCCCATCATATCCAAATATTGTTCGCTCAGACCTCATGTTTCCGCGCCTAACCGCATATTCCAAATAACTCTTCCTCGCTGCGCAGATTCTTCCCCACGTTGTCCACCCTATTCAACTGGTTCTAGCACCACCGTTTCCACTATCATTCAACGCGGAAGAAAGCAATTCAAAAAATCTTCCTCCGGTGGCTTCTTGCGACCGTTCATCACATTATTGTACTGGTTATCAACCACTTGAAAAGCACACTGGCGCGCACCATCGGCAGATGCCCGCTCCCGCTCGTACTGCGGCTTAAATATTTCCATGTCGGACACAAAATCTTCCATCGCTACACCCACAGTTGGCTAACTTCTCTATCATTTCCCACCGCTGAGGCTGGATAAATATCTGTTTCTTCACCGCGATACGTTCTTTCCCATGGCAGCGGTTTGTTTCTTATTTGCCTCCTCCGCCGATCGTCCACCCATTTCCAATGGTGGGCACGCTCAGCTCTCTTCTCCCTTTCCTTCATACGCCGACGGTCATCGGCAATGCTATTCGCCGCGCTCAATTCAGCAAATAATGCTCCCAAAGATATACTAAAAAATATGTCAGAATTTCAACATAAAATTGCAGCTAAGTTCGTGAACTTCATGAATTTGGTACATTCGAAGCACAGATCAATGCGTGAACATGTAATTCCCGAAGTGGAGTTCATTAAATACTCGCATACAGGACACTTCCATCCACTCTGGAGTGAAAGCATCCGGAGAACAACTCGTCCGCCGACCGATGCTCACCTCCTCCGCGAACATCATCGCCAGTGCGTTCAGATAATTGGTCGATCGACCAATTATTTTCCGGGTCTTGCCATTCGATATGATGGTCAATTTCGTGCGCGCTCCTGATACGTTCCCAAATTCTTCAAGCAAATCACCATTCTTCACCACCGACGTGGTGTCGCTGCTCACCGACCACAGGCGATCGAACATCTCCACGCACTTTTGCATATTATTTGCCATCGTCAGCACCCTCGCCAAAGTCCATTTTGCATACCACTTTGCCGTGCTTTCTTCCCAGTTTCTGGCTAATTTCCAGCCTCAGTCCACCGCTATCTATGTAACACCTCCGTGGTCGGTGTACCCGTATCTCCCCGTTTATCCATTCACGCGTATTTAATCAAACTGTCCGAAGAAATTTCGAGGAAATTTATGACATTGGGTCCCTCGCGGAAGCGGCAGCACTAGGCTGGCAAACCTTGATTACGACGAAAATATGTTGGTGATGAACTGCGATATGAACATGCTTGGGAAGCAGGTATTTTACCCCTAAACTATATCCGCAACTGGCACACGTATGTGAAATTTTACATTTAACCGTCAAGCCCTAATAATTCGCTGAACATGAGCAGCAAAAGCTATCATGGCGGCATTGTCACCGCTGTGTGAACGAGTGGGAGCAAAAAACGGTATACCTTTACATTGGGCTAATTCTTCCAACCGTTCGCATAGACGGTTATTATTCGCAACACCGCCGCACACACTTAAACTTCTAATAGCCGGAGTCAGTGCCTTCAATGTTTTTTGCACAAGGACATCTATAATCGCGGCTTGATACGATGCGCAAATATCGTGCTTATCACACTCGAAGCTAGTATCCGATTGCTTTTCCAAAAAATACCGCAGACTTGTTTTCAACCCGGAAAAGCTGAATTTAATTTCATCTGAATCATAGTAAGCACGCGGCCATTTAAACCGATTTTCATCACCGGTTTTCGCCAATTCTTCCACCAAATGTCCTCCCGGATAAGGTAAGCCAAGTAATTTCGCCCCCTTGTCAAACGCTTCTCCAGCGGCGTCATCCTGCGTCCCACCAATCCGTTTAATTTCGCCGGATTCGCACACAACTTGCAGCAAAGTATTTCCACCGGAGACTAGCAAACTGAGATTTGGCAAATGAGACCTGAATGTACGAATAAAATTCGAACCGAGTGCTCTGTGCAACTCGATGAAAGGCGAAAATGTATGACCATGCAGGTGATTAATTCCTATGGTCGGTTTTTTCCAGATGATGGAGAGCGCACTGGCTGCAACACGCCCGATTGCTAGGCAACCGAGCAATCCCGGTTCAACGGTCACGGCAATGGAATCCACCGTGTGAGGCATGATTTTCGTTTTTAAATCGTCAAACAGTAGGCAAAAATTTTTAACGTGTTCGCGAACAGCCAATTCTGGAACTACGCCGCCGTATTTGCTATGTAGAGCCACCTGCGAATACACTTCTTCGAAAACAACCCCAACTTCTCGGTCAAAAATCGCAATCGCCGACTCGTCGCAGGAACTTTCTATTCCCATGATCACGCCGCGTTCCAATAGCGTATTGTCTCAGTGTTGGCAAGCCGTTTATATGGCGCATTAACTCTAACTGAGCAAAGCGATGGAGAA
>JAITBR010000045.1 GCA_031283485.1 Puniceicoccales bacterium
ACCATGGCAGCGAGCTCGTGTTGGGCAACAATTATCGGCTGTATTTTGCTTTGGGCAAACTCAAGGACTTCGCAAAATCGCTCTTCGCTAATTTGATCCGCATTTCCTTCAATCATCATCATGTCGCGCTCATTGCCAACGTACACAAGATCCAAAGACGATTCAAATATCTGCTCATTGGTTGGATTCGCGATAAATTTTCCCTTAATCTCAGCAATCCTAACGCATGCAATTGGGCCATCCCACGGTATATCCGAGCACATCAGTGCCGCGGAAGCACCATTCACCATAAGAATATCAGCCTCATTTTTCAGATCCGTTGAAAACAGGGTCCCAAGAATCTGCACCTCATTTAAAAATCCCTTTGGAAATAAGGGGCGCAATGGACGGTCGCACATGCGCGCAGTCAAAACTTCCTTTTCACTTGGTTTTCCCTCCCGTTTCCCATAACCTCCAGGCATTCTTCCAGCCGCTGAGAATTTTTCGCGGTAATCAACGATTAGCGGGAAAAACCCTTGCCCCGGAACAACTTCCGGAGAGACAACTGCGGTAACCAGCACATTCGTCTCCCCTACGGTTACCAATACTGCACCATTGGCCTGCTTGGCCAAGGTCCCCGTTGAAAATTTCAAGCCAAATTCGGCAACCTCAACTTCATATTTTTGTTTCATTATTTACTTTATTTGATTATTTTTATCCAGCAGTACCGGCACACAATTTACTAAAAATGGAAAAATTTTCACCATCCGTACAAATTCATTCATTTGCGCAAATTCAGACACTTGATAAGATTCTTGTATGACTCGACGTTTACCCTCTTCAAATAACTCAGCAAGCGCTTGCGTCTATTGGAGAGCGCCACAAGTCCCCGGCGCGAATGTAAATCTTTGACATGTACACCAAGATGTTCCGTGAGGTGCTTTATTCTCTCCGTTAGTAATGCAATTTGCACTTCACAGGAACCGGCATCCTCGGCGCATCGTTTAAACTTATCAATTATTTCACTCTTATCCATCTGTAATTACCATGTTCACAACCATCTGGACGTGTACCACACATCCGAAGTGAAGTTAAAAACTTAAACTTCCATCCCACACCAAACAATACTAAAGATCCTTCATTGGCGCGGCTACAGGAAACAATTCCCTAGCGCTGAGTGGCCAATCTGATTATTGCTCAGCTGTTTACAAGAAAATTTTCAAAAAAAGTGCGAATTTACCGAAAAATGCAGGGTATGAAGATCAAATTGCTAGTAGCAAAGTCGCAAATATAATGACGCCAAGTGGCCATTTGCATAAGTGCCCCATTCGAAGCGACTCAAATTTAAGCATGTTTTACCCGTAAATCGGGTCGAACATTCGATTTTCTAATCCAGCATCACCAAATTATTCGCCAAGGCGAATATCATCGCGAGTGCTGATTTTGATCAGTTAATTTTAATTTTTTTGTCCCAAATGGGGATTTTACAAATTTTAATCAGGCGCTTATTGTGAGTCGTCACATTGTTTTGATAAAAAAACTTCATTGCCTTTTTAAGTAAAAGCTTCCACATTGGACCACGGCATATTATTGTGCCCCGCACTATTGTTGCATATGATTTTCTAGCATGTGCATGCTTTTTAGCGACATGTTTTAAACATTCGAAAAATTTTTGTTCAACTTTGCCATGGGAATGGTGGCAACATTTCACGGATACAATTTTTGAGGAAATTTCATACGTTTCGGAACAATTGATGCAAAATTCTTCCACATAAAGGTCAAATTTTAAGTGCTCATCAAAGCGCAGATGGTGCTGCCGCACGAGGGACGAATGTACAATCAAACATTGGCAATCGAATGTAGCAACAACAGTTCCAGTTTTACATGACTGGCCAACAAGATGAAAATCACTGCCATCTCGGGAGCACCCGAAAATCATCCCCTTCATATCCATTTTAAAATCAACTCCGATTGGCCCATGGAGGGCTCCCTTACCCAATGTGGACAAAATTTTTTCAAAATTTTCCATTACTTCCCAGTCCTCGTGGCAAAAAACTATCCATTCATCATTTTCGTAGTCATAATTTTCCAAAAATTCATTGTAGCACGTAGGAATTCCGCGATTTAATATGGTATTATCAATGGGACAAAATTTAGCTCCACTGTTAAAAGGATTTTTTCTGACTAACCTGCCATACATTTGAAAATCTCTTACCACCGTCACGATGACCATTTTCTATTCCCTTTATGTTACAACGCTAGTGGAAAATCCATTTCACTGCACATTTAGCGAATAGGCATTGCTTCTCGTTTGGAATCTGTATCGCACTTCCTCAATACTACGTAAAATTCGCAAGAATTTTCAGAAGTCTTATCCAAAAACTTACATCCAAAGTCCAACAGCCTTAATTCTAAGACCTGATTCAAAATTTCCCGAAAAGATTCACATGAAAAAACATGGTAATGCATATGCATTACTTTTTTCCAATTTCTAATACGCTCCAATGCCCTATGCAAGACTTCCTCCAAATGACACTGTGGAGACTCTACAATTCTTTCGAACTCAAAAATATGTGCAAAATCAACACTGGTGGCATGTTCAAAGTAATCGCCGATGATGTGATCAAAAGTGGTTAGAGGTCTGTCTTTATCAAAAGTGAATTTTTTATCGGGAATGGCCATGAATAATATCCCTCCTTTCCTTAAAAGTTTCGACAATTCCTCAAGGTACGAAATGGGGTTTGGGCAATGTTCCAAAACGTGGTTGGCAACGATGTAATCAAAAATTTCCCCAATCGCATCGGCAGGTGACGACGCTTCAATTACATAATCAATATTTGGAATTTTCTCAAGAGGAACATTGGGGTCATTTCTATAATATTCCATCAAACCCGCTTTGTTTTGCAGGTCAGCGTATTTCACATTATAAATCGAAGCATCTATCTGTGGTTCGTGCAAGGGGCCAATCTCTAACCCCTTATTTGTTTTTATGTCAATATACTTGGACAACACTTTATTTCTCCTCACCGTGATATTGGATGCAAACTCCTTGGGCATAAATCCCTCGCGAAGCAAACGCCTTTGCTTTTTATTTGGGATAAGATTCGTTATTAATTTTACTAATACTTTCTTCATAAGGGCTTCTTTCTAAGTTCACTTCATGCGCTAGTCAATGAGTTTTAAAGTGTGTGTGTTAATCCCTTAAATGATTTGCTCAAGGCAAGCACCGTGAATGTTGCTTCGGGCTAAAATTCAATCACTATCACTAGTATTTTTCTATTTTTTTCATTTATTTTCTCTTATTTCCATCGGACAGCAGCACCATTTTTCATTCACTTTCGGAGGAAAAGTTTACCGAACGTGGGCTCCGTTGACAAGCGGGCTTTTGCGCTCAATTGACGTACACTTTGCTGCGAATTTCATGGAACGTGCCTGAGAAATGGCCGTTAAAATTTAAAATTTAAAAAACTATTGACTAATTTGTTATTTTTTAATGCACATAATCCAACTAACTAAAAGGAATACTATGAATTTTATATTATCTGTCACTTCTGCGGCAAACGATGCTATTTTTATGGCGAGAAGTGCCGTTTTTTATGCGAGCAAAAAAAATGAGATTGATGCCCTTAAGAATGACGCACGATTGCTTGCCATTGAGCTTAAATGCGAATGCGGAAGAAACAAATTTGATTCAAGTCTTGATCGTGCGAAAAGTCCCGTTCAAAAGGCCGTTGAAGTCGTTCTAAATCCGCAATCAAAAGGTGGTGACATCGATAAATGTGGCAGGGACATTTCTAAAATTTTCCTAACTCTCACTTCCGATAGCGGAAAAAAAGCAGAAATTAAAAGTCTTTTAGAGAGAGGTATTGCAGTTGTGAAGCAATTTAATCACTCTGTGGTTGAAGGACATACTCGTTCAAGTGAAAATATCAATCGCATAGTAAATGGAGAAATTAATTCTGGATTCGAGCAGGTGAAAAAATGGTAGTCTAGTCCATTTTGAATTTCGTAAAATAGCTTCCGGTGCAGTAGTTGAAAATTTTCTAACGGCACCGTTTTTTCGATAAAAGTTCCCTAAATTATTCAACAGCTGAATAATGAACACCATTGCCACGAACTTCGTATTTAAGGAATACTCGCCCGAATTTTTTATTAAATTTTTATCCCCAAGCTCCCAGGACCGAGAGCACTCATTATCCTAATCAAATTCTCCTGCCACTGAATTTTATACATGTTGTTGCAGTTTAAACAAATTCTCCAGTAGCACTGAATCTTGACGTTATCCAACTAGCACTAGCCGCGGAAAAGCTACATCGCCGGCTATTAACATTTCATCCTCTGATGGTAATTTTCTTGTCATTTCAATCGAAGTTTCCAATGACGCTGACGCTGAATTCAGTTCATTCTTGCAAATTCATTTCAAATCTATCATAAGTAGATCCACAATAGAAACATAATTATATTGTGGCATTTTTTTAGGAAAAGCGCAATGATATCCGGATGCAAGCGCGGCTTTCTCGAAAAGTTAGTAACCGTTCTCTT
>JAITBR010000097.1 GCA_031283485.1 Puniceicoccales bacterium
TGTCAAATCATTTGTAACTAAGCAACAGGATGCCTGGGCAAATGCAAAGCACATAGCCCCCTATTTTGACATACGAAGTTCGAGTCAAAAGGTGGTTTCCAAACGGAAGATAAAATAAATTTAGCCAAAGTGGTCTCCAACGTCCAATTTTTTGATATATGAGTTGGCGTATATGTTCGCCGTTGCAACGGAAGCACGCCAGCAAAAAGGTCAAAACTTTTCCAATCATCACACAATGGAGAGAGCTGGAAAGTGCGGCATGGCCGTTCATTTTTCCAGCTTTTTTGCTTGTGTATCATAAAGTGGATGCTAAGCTAGCTGCGCTTTTCAACTAAAATGATCAAGCGTGCCGTTGGATGCTTTCTACATATCAGTTCGCTGCCAAGTGAACAGGGAATTGGGTGCTTTAATGGGCACGCAAAACAGTTCATTGATTTTTTGGAAACTTGTGGGATGTCGTACTGGCAAGTATGTCCATTTACACCAACAACAATCGGAGATTCACCCTATCAGGGAACTTCTGCGTTTGCAGGTAATCCGCTTTTTATCAATTTACAAGGACTTGTCAGCGAACAATATCTGAAGAAAGAAGACATTGATCACCTAAGATTTTTGGATACGACGAAAACGGATTATGGTGCCATATACCGCGCATATTGGCCAATATTTACCAAAGCACATAAGAATTTTTCAGCTCATACGCACATGCACGAGAATTTTGCAAAATTTTGCAAAAGTGAAGCCCATTGGCTCAATGATTACGCGATGTTTATGGCCCTTAAATCCAATTTTGGCAATCGTGAGTGGATAAAGTGGCCGAAGGAGTTTAGAATACCAAAATTGGCAAACAAAAATTTAAAAATCCTTCCCCAAATAAAATTTGACATCGAATTGCATAAATTTCTCCAGTGGATATTTTTCGAACAATGGGCGAAAATCAGGCAATATTCACACGAAAAAAATGTGAGAATAATAGGGGATATGCCAATTTTTGTCGGTTTGGACAGTGCGGATGTTTGGGCCAATCGTCAACTGTTTAAAATTAAAAAAAATGGTGAGCCGAGCGTTGTAGCGGGCGTTCCTCCTGATGCTTTTTCCCGGGACGGGCAACTATGGGGCAATCCGGTTTTTCTGTGGAAATGTCTGTCGGCTACCGGATACAAGTGGTGGCTTAGCAGGATAAAAAAAAATTTAGAGTTGTTCGACGTGGTTCGCCTTGACCACTTTCGAGGATTTCAGTCGACTTGGGAAGTGGACGCTGGCGAAAAAACGGCGGTAAACGGAAAATGGGAAAAATCTGCTGGGATGAAATTTTTCAGAAAAGTTAGGAAAATATTTCCAGAAGCACGCTTCATCGCAGAAGACTTGGGCTGCATCAATGAGCAAACAAAGCAGATGCTTAATGAAACCGGGTTTCCGGGAATGAATGTTATTCACTTCGCCTTTGACGGCCGGAGGGACAATAAATATTTGCCGCACTTTCACGAAAAAAATAGCGCACTTTATCTTGGGACCCATGATAACAATACCACACGCGGCTGGTTTGAGTCCCTACCGACGCAGGAATGTGTACGAGAATATTTGCGTTCAAATTGTTCCGATGTCACTTGGGACTTGATAAAGAAATCATTCGAATCGGTGGCAAATTTGCTCATTCTAACCATGCAGGATATTTTGAACCTTGGTTCCGAGGCTAGAATGAACACTCCAAGTACAACGTCGAACAACTGGACGTGGAGGGTAACTATGCAGCAGTTAGACAAATTGAAGCAATATAAGACTGATAAGTACCTGCGGCATTTGGCAGAAGTATACGGTAGGGCGCCCTAGCGTTGAGCCAAAGAATGTTGCAAGCGAAGGTTCGATTCGGAAAACACATCACCAAATTCTGGATTGAAATCAGAATCAACTATGGTCACCTTCGAGCGTTCCCGGGTCGCAATATTGAATAGTTCCAATGTCTTCAGTTGCCAATAGTCGTTGCGCCTGCATAGACTTAGAATTCGTTGCCTAGATACAAACTTCCGTTTATCGTTAAGATACTCGATTTCCAAGGCCTGAAAAAATACGGAATCAATGGACACTCTCACGTATTTTATGTCTGGTCCTAGGAGATTACCATCTATTTGCACGATAAATTGCTGCGTTGTACGCCCACAGACTTTTTTTGGACCAAAGTATTTAAATCGGCAATTTGGATTCAAAAATGGGAATAATATGTCGTTTGGTGTGTACAAACTTTCCACAATGAATGGCTCGTTTGGGTTGAAATATCCAGAAAAATTAGTTAGTATCTTTCCATCCTTCATAAGGAATTTGCGAGAATTTTCGGTTCCATCTGCGATTTCGACGTAATAGGCTGACGATCCATTAATTCGGCGGTGTAAAACCACTCCATCACTGATAATGTGGCCATACTGCCTTGAAAAAGATTCAAGTTTAATGCGCAGCGCAAAATCTCCCAAATTGCGATTTTGCAAAAATTTTTCAAAAAAAACATTACTCTCAGCGTCGGATAAAAAATGCAACCCACAACCACTTCCCACGAATCCAGCTTTCGCTTTAAGCAGGAGGCAAAACGCCAAAATAATCTGCCAAAACAAATTTTTCACCCCTGAATGGCTTTCACAAATACCGGCAATTCACCTTCATTGACACTATGGTTTTTTCGTGCTACATATGCCATTGCCAGTAGCATCGCAGCTATGAAAAATACAACGATTCCATAAATTGTCCACTTTGTGAGGACTTTTGTCGTTTCACCACCGAAAGCTGACTCTGCAATTCCACTGCCAAGTGCAGATCCGAGACCAGCGTTGCTACTCGGTCGCTGCATGAGAATAATCAATACGATAAACCCACTTGCACACACCAAAACAAATGTCAAAAAGAAAATCAAAAAAGTGTACACACTTGCACCATGGCGATGCAGCGCCCAAAGGCAAGAAAATTTGAAACCTTTCGCAAATGCCAGGCGCATCCAAATGCTCAATTGAAGCAAAACTGGCAAAAACACTGGATAATGATCATCGGCAATATTCAGTATTCGACGGCATGCAAAAATAGTCCGTTTGCGGGAGCAACGTCGATGTTTGTTCTGCGTTCGCCACTAAGCAACATATCGAGCATGGTGTCATCATTAATTTTTCCCAGGCCAAGCGTCACGAAACTTCCGACAAGCATTCGCACCATTTTGTATAAAAATCCATCGGCAATCACCGTAAGAACTATACTGCGATCTGATTTTTCAAATTTCATTTCACTTATCATTTTAAATGGATTTTGACTGGATCCGTCTCTGCGATTCGCGCAAAATGCGGAAAAATCGTGCCTGCCATAAAAATGTGAAGTTAAATTTTGCATGGCTTCAAAATCAAGACATTTACTTCCCAAACACCAATTATATCGGTAACTAAAGGCACCGGGGAAACCTTCAAATATGTGATATTTGTAGCATTTTTTTTTCGCTGAAAACCTCGCGTGAAAATTATGCCCAACTTCTTTCACGCCGGTAATTTCGATCGAACTCGGAAGTCCACAGCGAAATGCTCGCAAAAGCTTGTCTGGGCCGTGTCGCCACTCGCCATCAAAGTGGAAAACCTGTCCCTTGGCATGTACGCCAGCATCCGTACGCCCACTGCCATGGATCGGAACCATGTGACCCAAAATCCAGCGCAAACGAGCTTCTATGTAGTCCTGTATAGTGTTTCCATTCGGTTGACTCTGCCAGCCCTTAAATTCTGTGCCATCATATTCGCATGTGCACTTCCAGCGCATAACAAATTACGCTTTAATTTGGTATTTCTGCGAAGTTTTGTTCCAATTGAGCATGAAGAAAAATGCTCCGGCGACCGAACAGAGCACAAAAAACAAAAACACACAGTTCCATCCCCACTTATCGGCAATCTTCCCTACTCCACTACCGGACACGGCCCCACCAAGATATCCGAACAACCCGGTCAAGCCGGCACCGGTTGCAGCGGCACGTCGAGAGCCAAATTCGGCGCCGGAAAGTCCGACCAAAGTCTGAGGTCCGTATATAAAAAATCCCATGAGAAATAAAAAAAATGTATTTACACAAACCGAATTGGTGGGCATTTTCCAAAAAATAAACAGTGAAAAAATCAGGCACACCATAAAGTAAAACGCCGTGCAATTCCTCTTGCCATGAAATACTTTGTCGGAAGCCCATCCTGCAACAAAACCTCCAACAGATCCCATAAATTCGAATGCCACATTCTGCCAAGCTGCACTGATGATATCGGTGTTACACGCCTCCCGCAGAAACGTTGGGGCCCAATTGAAAAAACCCATTCTCACCACGTATACGAAAAAATTTGCCATGCAAACATACCAAAGGGCTTTGTTTGGCAAAATGTGTTCAAATACAACTTCTCTAAAGGTAACTTTCTCAGCATCGGAATGTTGCACGTCCTCAGGAACAAGATTTTCCTTATCTT
>JAITBR010000061.1 GCA_031283485.1 Puniceicoccales bacterium
AGTCAAAAATTAGTGGCACGCCTAGTTCCGTAAAGGCCCATATAAATACGAGAGTGGAACCGGCGAACACACCGGAACGAATAAGGGGAAATGTTATTTTAAAATAGCGCTTCAGTCCATGACAACCGAGATTTCCAGCAGCTTCTTCCATGGCAGGATCGACGTTTGCAAGGGCCGATAGGATATTCAAGTACAAGATTGGATACAGACTTAGCGCATTCAGCAGGCACATGCCAAAAAATTTGTAATTGCCAAGCCAGTCTATTAGGTGAGCATTGTCAATGATTCCAAACTTAAGAAGAATGAGATTTATGACCCCACGCGTGCCGAATATTTGTTGAATACCAATTGCACCGACGAATGGAGGTAACATAATCGGTAATAAAATGATGTATGTAAAAAAAACTTTACCCGGGAATTGATACCTATCTGCAAAATACGCCAATGGAAGTGCGATTACCAGTGCTAAAATCGTCGTGACAGTACCGAGAAAAATGGAATTCAGAATTCCATGCAGATAAACGTGACTGTCAAAAACAGCGAGTACATATGCCAGCGTAAAGCGCCCACTGGCATCGATGAACCCACCTTTCAATACTTGCCAAATGGGCCAAACAAAAAACGCACAAAAAAACGCAATCGTCAGGAGAAAAATTACATAGGCCAGGCGTTTGGTCATACTGAAGTCACACCTATACAGCAATCGATGCGTAAATTACCAGCTTTTTTCGCCGTGAAAAACAACATATCTATTTAATATGGTTTAGTTTTTTGAACAGTAGCGCTCCATTTTGTCCACCAAACCCCAAATTGTCACTAATTGCCATATTGATATCCGCATCCATTGCTACGTTTGGCACATAATTTAAATAGCAATCCGGGTCTGGATTGTTGTAATTTATAGTTGGAGGGATCTTACCCGTTTCAATGACTTTAGCACAAACGGAAGCCTCTATTCCACCGGCCGCACCGAGCAAATGTCCGGTCATGCTTTTTGTCGAACTTATCAGTAAATTTTTGGCGTGATCACCAAAGGCAATGCCTATCGCTTTGGTCTCGATTTTGTCGTTATACTCCGTTGATGTCCCGTGAGCGTTTATATAGTCCACAGCGGCGGGAGATACCCCCGTCTCGCGAAATAGATCAACGAAACATTTGATCAATCCCTTTGCCTCCGGATCCGGGCTCGTTATATGGTAGGCATCGCAACTTGCGGAATACCCAGCTAATTCGCAATATATGCGGGCTCTTCGCTCAATTGCGTGCCGCAAGGTCTCCAAAACTATAATCCCAGAACCGTTGGCCATTACGAAACCGTCTCGTGTGGCATCAAAGGGACGACTGGCCTCATTCGGACGATCGTTGTATGTCGTTGACATTGCCCGCATGGCACAAAACCCCGCAAAACTTAGTGGACTAACGGCAGCTTCACTACCACCCGCCAGTATCACATCCGCCTTGCCAAGTTTGAGCATGTGATACGCTTCTCCAATGGCATGGGTACCGGACGTGCATGCACTAACGGCACTAAAATTTGCCCCCCGGGCGCCAACTTCGATGGCTACGATTCCGGATGCCATGTTGCAAATCAAGGATGGAACCATAAACGGTGACACATAGTGAGCTCCCTTCTCGTGAAAGATGCGAGATTGCTCGTTGATTGTTTGCATTCCACCTATGCCAGAACCAATTATAACGCCAAATTTTTCAGGTTCAATTTCCCCAATATTGATATTCGCATCCTGTAGCGCTAGCTTTGATCCAGCCACTGCATAGTGAACGAAGCGGTCATTGCGCCTGGCGGACTTCCCATCCATGTAATCCGATGCCTCAAAATTTCGCACCTCCCCAGCAATTTTACACGAAAACTCCGAAACGTCAAACGATTGCACGACATCTATGCCACTCCTGCCGGCAATGATGTTTTTCCAAAATTCCGCAATCCCAATGCCGAGGGAGGTCACCACACCCAGACCCGTAACAACAACCCTATTACCACCAACAGAAACTTGTCCGGACTTATCGGGCATCACCGCCTCTGGCTACAACTTACCCTTCAATTTTACCCCTAATGTAGGAAATAACATCCTTGACGGTGCGCATTTTTTCAGCTTCAGCTTCCGGAATCTCTCCCTTAATCTCATCCTTAAATTCATCTTCGAAAGCCATTACCAACTCGACCGTATCCAAAGAATCCGCCCCCAAATCGTCTAAAAAAGACGCATCATCGGTAACTTGCTCCTCATTAACATCAAGTTGATCAACAATTATCTTACGAACTCTTTCTTCTATAGTAGCCATATGTAACTTATCACAAACTCGAGCTCAGAAAAACGAAACCAAGATCGTATGCAAGTATTTTTTATTCACATATTTTTATATTTTTACATGCACATTCCGCCATCAACGCGAATAATTTGGCCCGTTATGTACTTTGCTCTTCTACTACATAAAAATTCTATGACCGACGCCACGTCATCAACTTCGCCCAGCTGCCTCATTGGAATTGTATCTCTGATTTTTTCAATAATGGATTCATTTAATGAATTTGTCATATCAGTTCGGATGAATCCCGGTGCAACCGCATTGACGGTAATTCCTCGCGTAGCAACTTCCCTGGCGACACTTTTTGTAAATCCTATTATCCCAGCTTTAGCAGCAGCATAATTAGCCTGGCCAAAATTTCCGACACATCCAACAATGGAAGATACATTGATAATCCTTCCCGCGCGCTCCTTGAGCATGGGTTTCAGCAAACCCTTTGTCCAATAGAAGCAACTGCTCAGGTTGGTGTCTATTACATCGTTCCATTCTCCATCGGACATGCGCAGCATAACATTATCCCTAGTTATTCCAGCGTTGTTCACGAGTATATCCACGGTGCCGTGCTTCGAAAGTACGCCTTCACAGGTGGTTGCCACAAGCTCGGCATTGGACACATCCACGGCTATGTACTCCGCACTAAGGCCGGATTTTAGGATCAATGATGCCACACTTTCGCAGGAGGATTCATTTTTGCTAACGCAAATGACGTGAACACCAGCCGAAGCTAGCCTCAGCGCTGTTCCTCTGCCAATTCCACGGCCAGCTCCAGTCACAACGCCCACTTTGCCGGATAAATCTGATTCACTCATCGAATGCCAGAGATAAGCTGTGTGCGAAATTCGTCAATTCCAAAGCAAAAAAACATTGCTGAGATTTTCATATTCCCTCTTAATTGCTTCGCGGGATGAAACTTAAGAGCATGGCTAGAAAATTACTATGTGCTGCGATTTTCATCGTCGGCATTGTGGGGTTACATTTCCTCGAAAGGAATATAGCTCCGAAGCAAATTTCACGGAATCACCTTCCATTGCGCAGTATTCAATTTACATCGGATGGGACAATAACAGGGCGCTGGCTCGCAAAAGTACTAAACATAAAAAAAAACACTTCTATTTCTGAAGTAGATATTTTCGCGCTAAAAAAACGCCTAATTGAGTTCAGTCAAATCCGTGACGTCTGCATCGAGAAACACTTTCCGGACTCCATCGCAATAAAAATAAACGAACGGCATCCTCTGCTAAAGTTCACGATTAAACGTGAAAGAGGGGAGGAACTGCTATTCGTAGATTCCTGTGATGGATCAATTTTTCAGGCGGCTTGCATGCCGAAAAGTTTAATATTGGCAATACCCTATGCTGAATTGAACTTGGAAAAGTCAAAAAAATCTTCGCTTGGAGTGAGGGAAATACAGGGCATTGAAAGTGTTGCGTACCTTATTAAGGCGCTAAGAACTAGGTGCCCAGAAATCTATGAACAAATCGAGAAATTTTCCCTGAAAAAATATGACCACCGCGGCGGTGCCACGTGGGCACGCACCGGTATTTTTTTAAAAAGCGGACTCGTAGTCGAATTTAGTCCCCGTGACATTGATATTCAACTGCTGCACTTGGATTACTTGATGCATGAACATGGCGTAACGTGTGCCGGTGTCAAAAAAATCGATCTGACGAAAATTGATTCTGTGATCATAGAAAATTGATAAAATTTTCAAGCTTTGGCTTGCCAAGGATCAGCGAAGTTTTCATTGTGGTACTTCCCGTTGCCCAGATGGCGGAACTGGCAGACGCGTCGGACTCAAAATCCGATTCCCGCAGGGGAGTGAGGGTTCGACCCCCTCTCTGGGCACCCCGCATAAACACAAGGCTTGCGGGAGATTGGGGATGGAGAAACTTGAATAATAGAATGCAGATGATGGAAAAGAGTCATTGCGGCAAAATTGCCCCAACCAAATTCATTGCCTAGAAAGTGACTCAGCGGTGCTAAAGTAAGATTATCCAATGATCATTTTGAATTTGATATCAAACGTCACTTCTATTTATACCCGCGGGATCAGCGGTAATATTTTGTTTATTTTTCGTACCTATTTGTTTTATCTCTCGCAAAACCATAAAAATTTAATGAAGGTTAGAGTTTAAGGGTGGAAAGGACTTGTAAAATGCCAAAAGTCCGTTTATTATCGACGTACAGGATTACCTTCTCATGCTGCGAAAATCACCTCGGTTTCCCACAAAGATATATATGCAGGTGCAGGCAGACACGGTCTAAGAAAATCGAAGGAGGGAAAATGTTGTAGAGAAAAACAGAAAATGTTTACAAAGGGAAAAAATATGTCGTGCACTCGTGCGCAATGGGAAAGGTTCGCGACACTTGACCTGCGTCTAGATGTATTTATCTAGATGTATTTAATTGCAAAGAATTGTTGTCAGTGTTGCTGCGCCCTTGTTGGGATAAGGGTGAAACATAATAAAATTAAAAAAATCATAAAAAACACGGAAATATACGGCCTTTGAGATTTTGTTCATATGCGCTCTAAGTGGATATTTTCTTACGAAAGCTCTCCGCTGCAATCTTTGTATACCAAATGGTGGAGGTGGCGGGAGTTGAACCCGCGTCCCACTGATTTTCGAAAAACACCTCTACATGTTTAGCTGATTTTTAATCTTCGGCAACATCTCAGCATGTCAGCATGCCAAAAGTACCTATTGCAGCGTTGATAGAGCGTCGCGTCCGCTGCAAATGCTCGCAACACCCGCTTGATAAACACATCCAACCGCGCCATCAAGCATCACACGGAGGATGCGCCGCTTTTATAACTAAGCAGCTAATGCAACTTCATTTTTGAAGTTCAATTTCATAATGTTTTTGTCATTTATGATTCTAACGGATTTTTACGAAGCCAACCGTCATCTTCGACATGCCATGTTTCTCTACGACTAATGGTCGAATCCATGTCACCCCCAAATCTTTTCAAAGAACGTCTGTACGTCTAAAAAATTTATAAAGCTTTTACAAGAAAAATTTAACTTGGTTACTTTTTTGTTTTGCTCGCAAAAAAATTACGCAGAAAATGGCGCTGCCCTTAGCTTTACCACATCATATGCGACGCAGCCGCAGCAAACTTATACTTCTAATTGGCTTGGAATGTACTCAGGAAAAGCAAGTTTTCCTGCAAATGTTCAATCGATGCCACTGCGTTTTCGCAGAAAATGGATTACGCGGATTGGCTGCGGCGCTGGTGCTGAAACCTGATGTGGTGATCTGTCGGCGTGATGTGAGCCTAGTACCGGCAAGCTTTATACGGCATGAAATCTTAAGTGCGAATAGTCGGTGTAAAATTCTGATACTTGGCAACGAAAAAATGACACAATAAAAATATCACGCTAATTCATTCACAATTTTCTCGACAGCTAAGTAGTTTGCGTACTATAAACACTAAATGTGAATTGACAGTTGTTTTGTTAATCGCTACAATTAAATTGAGTTATTTAAGTTAAATATGCCTGAGTTTGAGGAAAAGAAAGAGTTATCTGCGGATGTTGATAAAGTTTCCGCTGGGTCGTCGTCTGATATTGGAGAATGCGATGGAGTGAAGAAGATTGCAATGAGTGATGAAGAACGTTCCCGCTGTGCGCTAAAGCGTGGCCGCATGCCTATATCTGCGGCACAAAAGAAGGCGAATCAAAAGGTCGTATGCATCGATGATGTGTGCAAAGATGCGATTGGATCACGGAAAAATGAGCAAAGTGTTGTGCAAAAATCAACGATCGTGGTTGAAAAAAATATGAATGACAGTAAAAAAAATGGTGAAGGAGCCGTGTGCTGCTGCAGCAAGCGTGCCGAAAAGCCACTAAAACATGAAAATAAGCGTTCGCAGAAGTATTCGCCATGCGAATGCTCAGGGGGATTGATACATAGATTCACTAAAAAAATTTTGCGTTTTTTTGGGTTGTGTAAAAGCATAAAATGTGAAGAGCGTGAATCTCCTTCTCGTCCATATCGCCATCGCAGTCGTAATCAGCGCAAGAGTAGCGGTGTGCGCGATGGAAATCACCAAATTAACTAGCCGAGATCGTGGAAGTTGCTCGCATTGTTGGTGGGTGTGAG
>JAITBR010000018.1 GCA_031283485.1 Puniceicoccales bacterium
CCGTACCAGCCTGCGGACCATGAAGCTTTTGTGCCCATTCGCGGTCACATATAGGCTCAGCCACTTTTCCTTGCTGTCGCGGAATGTCACCGTCCCGGCTTCTGAATTCCAAGCGCCACCAGGGCAGCCTTTGTAAAATTTATCGCGCCAGAGTCCGGCATGTGTAAAATTTTCCTCTTAAAAGTTCCCATGTTAAAAAATATCAAAATTTCATTGCCGCACCATTGCCGCACCATTGCCGCAATTTACATCAAATTTAATATAAATTCATAAAATAACCACTTGTTATTGTCAATCCAAATCCTTGATAAAATCAAAGAAAACGCACTCATATCAAATCCTATCAAATTATAAACTATGTGGCTCATAATCTGAAGGTCGTTGGTTCAAATCCAACCCCTGCACCAACATTCCAAAGGCTGATAAATAGAAGGATTGCGGGTTTCTCAAAAAAACAAAGCCAAACTAACAAAATCTTCCATTGCCGCAGCAGAGAGTGGTTGTGAGCACCTCCCTGAGGAGTTCAGTCATTGACTGCTCGAATGGGATTCATAGCCTTGTGAGGGTTAGCATGAATATTTTTGAAACCTATCGCGATTCCGTCCAAATCAAGGATCAGATAAAGTCAAAACACATCGTGGCCGGAGATAATTCCTACTATTCCGGATACTACCACGGCCATTCCTTTGAAGATTGCGTATTGTATTTGGATGAAAAAGACAACCGGTTGGCGCCGGATGAAATCGACCGACTAGTCATAGGGAAATTTTGTTCCATCGCCAGTGGCGCGAAGTTCATGGTTGGCGGGAACCAGGGGCATGATCGCGGGCTGTTTACAATCTATCCGCTGGAAACCATTGGGGAAGATTTCGATGGATATAAAAATTCATCATCAATTGCTTATAAAAGAAGGGGGGATACCATTGTTGGCGATGATGTTTGGATAGGGTTCGAAGCACTCACCATGCCGGATGTGAAAATTGCCGATGGTGCCGTCATCGGTGCGAGGTCCGTGATCACGAAAAATGTCGGCCCCTACGAAATTTACGCTGAAAATCCAGCCAAATTGATTCGAAAAAGATTTTCCGATGAAGTGACTGCACTGCTCCTAAAAATCCAGTGGTGGCACTGGGACATTGGGAAAATTCGTGAAAGCATCGGCACATTGGCAAGCAATGATGTGCCAAAGCTCGGGAATTTGGAAAAATGAACACAACGGGCGTGAGGACGGTGCAAACGCCAAAGCCGATGCCGTTCATTTATCCGATAATCGTGACTGGAATTTGCACGTCAATGCGGCGAGGTGACTGCTGCCTGCTGTGTTTGAATGCCGCTGGTTACAATTCCCACTCTTTTTGCGTGACATGAGATGATCGCACTCGCTCAGGAAGTCCCGGTGAAAATCATATAGTGCGTGACCGATCACTCCCCCGTATCCGTCGTCACAAAACACTACTTCTAGCCGAATTGAATTGGAAAGATTTCAGGCAAATTTTAGAAAACAAGTCGCTCTCCGCCGCGATAGAAACATTTCAACACCTTCGACCGAAACACTTTCAGGAACATCGGCGAATGAAATTTTAGGAAAAGATACGGTCTGCGGAAACGAAGCATATACAATATCAGGCGACGGAAACAATATTTCCGCCATTCTGGAATGTCTGTCGTCAATGAATAATGAAAATTGGGGAAAAATGCGCGGTAAAATTTTAAAAAATTATGAAAATACTCAAATTTGAGCCAATATTTTTCAATGGCACCAAAGGAAAATATTTGTTAATTAGGTTGCTCAAACCAAGCAAGGCAGGGAGGAAATTGAAAAAATCACCACTCGCATGGCTTTTATTTCAAACGTTGTGGAAAGAATAGGGCTAATGGTATGCTAGGGAAGTGGGATCGAATTTTCATTTACGATGTCATCAAAGGAGTGTAGTCTGCGAAATTGACAAACGGGAATTAGAAACAATTGGCGTAGGCATGGTGACGGGAAATGGAAGCGGACTGTTTGGGAAGTATGACGATCGAGTGAATTATTTTCTCTACGACAGCTGCGGTCACCAACCACATTGGTTCATTCACCTCAAAAACAATGTTCAAATGTCACGATAGGAACACATTATCAACGATCTTCGCATATTCTCAAAGCACAAGTCGCACTCCTCTGCTTCGGCGAGCACACGTGGCTCCTATTATTTTTCATCCGCGTTCGACACATTCTTTAAAGCAACTCGCATTCGTTCGCCGCTTCAGCTCCATTGTTCCCCTCACACATCCTCATATCCATATGCGTCCGGCTCGTTCACATCATTGCGACTTAGCTCGCTCTTCAATATTTTTTTATAGTCCACTTTATAAATCCATCGCACCCATATGCCGCATGAGCACCTGTTCATCAGTCGGTCGAGACAATTTCTTCACAGTTTTCAGTTCTATGAATAACGCGTGAAAGCGCCCGCGGGGCAGGTACCAGTATATGTCAGGCATGCCAACGCGGAACCTCAGCGATTTGTATCCGCGCAGGGTGGCGTCGCCCACCTGTCCATGTCCATTGAGGATCGCGCCCATGATCACATAGTGGTAGTGCCCGTTTGATATCTGCTCCGTCACCCAGCGGAAGAACGCCCGCCTGGTGCTCCCACTCGCTCCACTCTACGTACCCATCTTCATCCATGGCAGATGGTGAGTGACGCCACGTCGCCGTATTTGTTCTCGAATATGCCGGAATCGATGCTTGCTAGCAATCGTTCCCATGCCAGCATGCATACGTGCGTACATACGCGTTCGCACTTATCCACCCCGTACCCACCAACCGTGCGGCCGGCATCCTTGCTCACACCGATGAATTCTAAGTCCCGCGGATCCTTACCGCACTGCTTCAATACATGATTGTACCACGTCGCCTGGATGTGGAGTACCCCCGTTTGAAGAAGTCCGCCAGCATGTTGCCAATACTCCGGCACGTTCTGGCATTGGAGGTTGCCAAAAATCAGCAATGGATAGGCTTATTGTTGGATGGCGATGAACAATCCATTGGGGCGCTAGCAGCTATACTAGAATATCTTGGTGGGTATATTCCACAGTTGCCACCAGAGAATTGTGGCAAGTTATCTAGCCCGATGCAGGCGCGGTTTTATCGAATGGCTCCTCCGGAAGGGGTTGAGAGAGCAAGGGCGAACTTTTCCTCTAATGGATTGTCTATTAGTTAGTTAACTCACTCATAGTTATATTTTTATATACTTTTAACAAGGATTTTTTGCGAAATTATTTCCATCTTTCTGTGAATATTTTATTGCCTTCCCTGGGATGATTCCTACACATCTCACGCTTATGCCACCACGCCAGGAATTCTCTCTCCATTCAACTGGTTTAGCATACATGAAATTTTTTCATAATTTTGTTAAAGTTATGGACCTCGCCCATTAAGATTTTGGCCTTACTCTGACTTGCTCCGTTTAACATTTGCCGGACGGCTGTATTCGAGCAAAAATTTGTCCGATGGTTCTACTCCGTTTTTTTGCAACTCGGTGATTAAATTTTTTAAAAGAATGTAGGTGGCGAGTGCATCAAACATTGCGTTGTGATACCCAAGCTTGTACATTGGGCAAGTTTTTTCAGCCGAAGCCAGCAGCTGTCCCTCAAGGCCAAACTTCTCCACCAATCCTCTAA
>JAITBR010000093.1 GCA_031283485.1 Puniceicoccales bacterium
TCCGCAAAATTCATGCTTTTCTTTTACAGTCGACCAACTTTTCTCCCACACAAACCCATCCATCAATCTAACATCACCCCTCACCGCTAACTTTAATCAATTATCCTCCGATGATCGATCTAATATAGCGAAAGTACTCCATCAAACTTCGCTACACCATTGAGCATGTGAAAAAGAACTTCCCATTGCTCATTCAATTTTCGCGAAGAAGAAAAATAGTTCGTATCATCAAGTTTTACATTACGGCTCTTTACAGCACCTTTATTATTGAATTCGCGTTCTATATCCCCCTTTACTTCCCCTAATTTATCGTAAAGATACTCAGGCAAAGGCGCTCTCTCAATATCATTATAGAGTTTTCTACCTTTTTTTCCATTTTTTCCGCTTTTTCCCCTTAGTGCTTGAGGGTATTCTTCCAATTGCGGGCTTTTTCGACTAGCCTCTCCCGCTCTGCGGTAGAGCGCCGTATTTCGCAACAACCCGTCCACGTAGCTTCTCAACCGGAAATCATCCCAAGCGTTCGCGCCATAGCCACCGCATCGCCAACCTCCAAAGCGTGGTACATGCTGCGACGCAGGAACCTTTCCAAGCATCTCCGCACACCCACAGGGACTCGCAAACCCACGACACATTTTTTCTACCGTTGCAATTCTCATATTTACCCTTGATTGAACCGCCGTGACCAATGGCATAAAATTTCACGTTTCGCAAGCATTTTCTTACCAAATAAAAATTTTTACCTATTTATAATTATTTAATTTGCAATCGCTTAGCAAAATGCCCAAGTGGAATTGAATTAGAGCTTTGCCCACATCAATTAGGATCTTGCCCGGAGCATCCAAAATTTAGCTTTAGCCGGTAATTGCCACAGAAAAAGATTGCTGCAAAAAAATTGCCGGAGAAAAAGATTCCAACGATTTTCCCACCTTCCATGGATACCATTGGCCTTGATTTCGGTGATTGGCAACCGCCAGACACAGGAATCATTAGCCTTGACTGGCACCGCAAGTAGTTGCGAATGAGGCGAATGTCGGAGTGCACTGTGCCGAAAATTTTTGCCCAATCCGTTCCGCGAAAGTGCGAAAGTGAAAACTTCAACACCAAGTTTTTTCAGTTTTCACACACTATTTAGTCTTCATGCACTAGGGCCGGGGTAGTTTCGGAGGTCTTGAAGGCGGGTTTTCTGGGATGTGGGTAAAAAAATACGAGCCCCAAAGGCGGGTTTTTCTGGAATGGAATGCGGGCCCAAAACATATGGACCGAAAATGCTGCCGCGTGAACGTCGTCTCACTCCTGCGGAATGCCATCGCTCCAGCGCCGTGCCCTGGCGTCCTCAAATGTATCCCGGCATTGTCCAGATGCATCCAAGTGTTCTTATGAAGCTAGGTGTTTTGGTGTGTCCAAATATTCTTATGTAGCCAAATATTTTGATGCATTTGGATATTTTGACGCATTTGGGTGTTCCCAACAATTCTGTACCCAACTGGAAATTACATCTGGCCGTGGACGAGGAAATGAGGCTGATTATCCGCTTAGGCTCATTGGGTAACCAAATTGCCGGAAAATTTGCCAAGTGTGAGATCGGCTCCAATTAGTTAAATCAGTGAGTTAGCCAACAACCGGTGAATTTCCGGCCAAAAGCGCCAGTGGATACGCTCTTATTCGATGATTCGATGGACGCGCAGCTGAAGTGGTAAAAGTGGCGCCAATGGATGCACGGATAAAGCGGCAAAAATGGCGGCAATTGATGTGCGGCTAAAAGTATTATTGAACACCATTACATCCGATGATGCCGCGGCAAAAGAGCCAAAAAGGTACCCGGAAAAACTAGTACAGAACTAGTACAGTGATTTTCTGTAGTTTCAAGTGATTCTGCTCCATGCCACTGGGCCAGAAGGTATCAAAAGGTCTCAAATGGTAAACAAAAAAGTGGCCCAGAAATGGCCCAGTGGTGATTATTTTTCGGTGCTACTTCGCCTTCCACAATCGTCAGCAAGCCCTGGATTTTGGCGGGATTGGGAGCTGGTGGCGAGACCCAGAATCGAACTGGGGACACAAGGATTTTCAGTCCTCTGCTCTACCGACTGAGCTATCTCGCCACTAAAAACGCATAGCAAATCTTTGTTCTCGACACTTCATCGCAACAACAAACAACAATCCCGCAAATATCACGCTAACATCACTTGCAGCATCATATTGTGAATTTAGCCCGCGCGGCATACCACTTTTGCGCATTAAGCTAACAAATCTGGCCCAGTCAACATATTATCTCGAAATTTTCAAAATTCATTTAAAGCAAAAAAATATAGCCCACATTTAAATTATAGAAAAATTTCATCCTTGCAATTTATTAAAAATTTTGTATACTATGTGACGTATGGATACTAAACTAATTAATAGTTATGGGCAGGCGACACTAGTAAACGGTGAAATCGAGAAGCAATCGGTGGAAATTAAAAGCGGACCGGCAATTGAAAGTGTGACTGATGATGTGGGCCAATTGGCACCCCATGGGCGCCTTTATTTGGAGACCCCGCTCGGTGAGCGCCACGTGGATACAGTCAGCGAAAGGGAAGCACCTGAACCGGTAAATAGTGCAATTGCTATCCCTATCATGGAAGACGGAGAAATTAAAAAAAGCATCGAATTAGCGACCGATATCCTAAGCCATCCTGAAAAGACGAAAGGTTTTGGATATGGCAACAAGTCGCTGGGGAAAAAGGCTTCAAAGGATAAGCTATTTCGGGCTTTGAAGAAACTTGAAAACGAAATAACTCAAGAAAATCGGCACAACCTCAATCCAATTAAAAATTTAATGGAGCAAGCCCACAAAGATGTAAGCAAAAAATTGAATGCATCAAGAGTGAAAAAGGCAGTAACAATAGGGATTCCAGTTGTTTCTGGGATTGCAAGCATAGTTGCCACCGCAGCGACACTTGGAGCAGGTGCGGCGATCACGGTACCTGTGGCAATTGCTGCCGGTGCGGCGATTGCTGGAGCAGCAGCTGATAGCGGCAAGTCCATTCTGAAGGCAGCAGCACAGAAGGGAGATTCTTAAATTTTTGTTAGTAAAAGCCAAAAGTAAAAGGATAATCATGGCGGAGAGGGAGGGATTCGAACCCTCGGT
>JAITBR010000101.1 GCA_031283485.1 Puniceicoccales bacterium
AATAGGCAGTAAGCCAATCCCGTACGCGTTGGTCAGTGTGGTACTTATACTGTCACTATTTTTCTATCTCATCGGCAAGCTTACAGCCGGCCAGCAGAATTACGCAATGGTGGCAAAAGCTTCCCACGGCGCATCGACGCGTACCATTGGAATTTTCAAAAAAATACTATGTTTAACGCTATTTGTCGGCGTAACTTTGATGGCGATACTGCCCCATCTGTCCGTAGTAATAACATCATTCGCCAGGGACTGGTACAACTCAATTCTGCCGAATATCTGGACACTGACGAACTATAAAATCACATTGGGACACCCACTGACAATTCCTGCCATAAAAAATAGCCTGATTTATTCGTGCTTTGCCACGCTGGTTGCGATGATGCTTGGAATTGCCATAGCCTTTGTTGTTGTACGATCTAGGATCGTGGGGCGAAACCTCCTGGATACGATCACGATGCTGCCGCTCGCCGTACCGGGACTGGTTATGGCATTCGGATACCTAGCAATGAGCCAAAAAGGCAGGATATTTGAGTTTCTTAATCCAGTTGAAAATCCAACGATGTTACTTGTGCTATCCTATTCGGTAAGGAAGCTTCCGTTCATGGTGCGCTCAGCCGTGGCGGGGTTACAGCAAATGAGTTACACATACGAAGAAGCGGCCCAAAACCTTGGCTGTTCACCGTTAAAAGCAAGCATTGCAGTGACTTTCCCATTAATAATGGCAAATCTACTGGCTGGTGGGTTGCTGGTGTTTTCGCAAACAATGCTCGAAGTATCAGATTCTTTGATCCTAGCTCAAAAGCAACAATTTTATCCGATAACTAAGGCGATCTACGAATTGATGAATTTGTTTGGTGATGGGCCATTTTTAGCCTGTGCATTAGGAGTTTGGTCAATGGCATTTTTAGCAACAACGATCGTAGGCGCATCCATTTTCATGGGGAAAAATTTTGGAGCTATTTTTCGAGCATAATTTTATGAAAGTTCTTTCATTTTTCCGAATTAGTGCTACATTTATCCCAAATGAATAGCGCTATCAAACCCGTTGTTTTGATAATTCGCGATGGGTGGGGAGAGAATCATAATCCAGCTGAAGATGGCGTGAATGCTCCCAAGCTCGCTCACATAAATTTTTCAAATCATCTGAGTAAAAGCTATCCGCGCACCGAGATTATTGCTTCCGGACGACAAGTCGGTTTGCCGGACGGGATCATGGGAAATAGTGAAGTGGGACACCAAAATATTGGCGCCGGTCGCACAGTTGACCAGGAAATTGTCCGCATTGACAAATCCATTGAAGATGGCTTTCTCGAGGAGAATAAAATCATTGTCGACGCCATTGCAAATGTGAAGCAATTTCGATCAAAGCTACATCTGTTTGGCCTCTGTTCCGATGGTGGCGTACATTCGGTCTTGAGGCATTTGTATGCTTTATTGCGCTATGCCAAAAATGCAGGATTAAATGAAGTTTACATCCACTTCTTTGCCGATGGAAGGGATACTCCGCAAAAAAGTGGCATTAATTTTTTATCTGAGATTGAAAATAAGTGCACTGAAATCGGCATAGGGAAAATTGCGACTGTCATTGGACGCTTTTTTGCCATGGATCGCGATGGGCGTTGGGACAGGATTAAGCAAGCTTACGATTGTCTTACAGGCATCGGCGAATGCCGTACAGCGAAAACACCACATTCGGCAATTGAAAGGTACTATGATTCGCCATTGGACAATAGTATGATCGGGGATGAATTCATACCTCCAACGAGGGTAGTTTCAGATTCCGGTGAATTTGAAAGCCAAGTGGAAGACGGTGACAGTGTGATATTTTTCAATTTTCGTGGAGATCGTCCCCGTGAGCTTACTCGTGCCTTTGTTGATGAACATTTTTACGAATTCCCACGTGCGAGAAAATTGCCCATATACTACGCTACTCTTACCGAATACGAGGTCGGTTTAGTTGAAAATGTTATTTTTAGACGTCCGGCAAAAATGAAAAACATTCTCGGCGAATGCATCAGTTTGCGTGGCTTAAGACAGTTTAGGTGCGCAGAGACTGAAAAGTATGCTCACGTTACATTTTTCTTCAATGATTACCGCGAAGAACCATTCCCCGGTGAGGATCGACTGCTAATTTCGAGTCCACGTGACGTTGAAACTTACGATGAAAAGCCGGAAATGAGTGCAATTTCTGTGAAAGATGCCACTGTGGAAGCGATTTTAAGCCAAAAGTACTCGCTGATTGTTGTAAACTTTGCCAATCCTGATATGATCGGTCACACAGGAAATTTATTGGCAGCAACCAAAGCGGCAGAAACAGTGGACAAATGCGTCATGAAAATCTTGCAGTGCTTGGATGAAAAAAATGGTTCCGCTCTGATCACAGCTGACCATGGCAATTTTGAATGCATGCGTGACGTCAAAACGGGACAACCTCATACTCAGCACACTACAAACCCCGTTGAGGTCGTATTGTATGGGGAAAAAACAAAATCCTTGAAATTGCGCGGTGGTGGTTGCCTGAGGGATATCGCTCCAACATTGCTTGAAATTATGAGCATTGAACAGCCATCGGAAATGACGGGGATTTCGTTAATCGCACATTAATTTTACTCGATTAGTTATCCGAGAGAAAACTTTCGATCAATATCGTCTAATTTGATGTCCTCTCCATTGTACAAAATTACGACACTTTCGCAAAAATTTCGCAACTCACGTATGTTTCCCGGCCATTTGTACGCAACCAAAACATCCATAACTTCCGGGGATAGTTTTGGAGGAACTAAATCATTATCGTCACAAAATTTTTTAATGTAAAATAAAAGTAGGGCCGGAATATCATCCTTGCGTTCACGCAGAGAGGGAACTCGTATTCCTATGACGTTTAATCTGTAGAATAAATCTTCGCGAAATTTTCCATCAGCAACCAGCTTGGCAAGGTTGCGATTCGTGGCGCATATAATTCTACTGTCAACGGATATTTCTCCCGTTCCACCAATTCTGTAAAATTTTCTTGTTTCTAGAAAACGTAGAAGCTTAACCTGAGTATCAAGGTCTATTTCCCCTACTTCGTCAAGAAAGACAGATCCTCCATTTGCTCGTTCGAAAAGTCCAACATATTTGGAATCGGCCCCCGTAAAAGCTCCTTTCTCGTGACCAAACAGCTCACTTTCCAGCAAATTTTTTGGCAGAGCCGCACAGTGTATCGCTACAAACGGTTCATTTTTTCGGTTACTATAATTGTGAACGGCATTGGCAAAAAGTTCCTTCCCCGTGCCGGTTTCACCTTCGAACAGAATATTAGCTTTAGTTGGAGCAATTTTTTTGATTAAATTCAAAATGGAGCCCAAGCACTCGGATGATCCCACGAAAGGAATTGCTCCATCGGACTTATTTTTAACTGCAAGCTTTGACTCCTTCGCCGGGCCTCGCGAATTGATTGCACGTTTTATCAGTACATTGAGCCGATCGAAATCGATGGGCTTTGTGACAAAGTCGAATGCCCCATGCTTTAAAGCTTCAACCGCTGTTTCTATGTTTCCATAGGCACTCATCATTATACAAACGGGTTTGCGTGGTAGTTTATTTACTTCGTCTAAGATAAACATACCATCCCTTCCTTGCATGCGTAGATCTGTCAAAACGACGTCGAAACGTTCATTTTTCAACAAATTTGTTGCTTCAGTGTGGCTACTAGCGCCGAATGCTTCATACTCGGAATCAAACAGCTGAACCAAAGTGTCGCGGGTATTTTTTTCATCATCAATTACAAGAATACAGGGCAACA
>JAITBR010000102.1 GCA_031283485.1 Puniceicoccales bacterium
TTGTCACCAGTGCTGCTTCTCTGTGCATGACGGCTTCATCCGCAAGAAACAGCGCTAAAGCAACTAAATCCAAAAGCTCAAGTGCCTCTGGAGAGGTGGATGTAGATCCTTCTCAACCCACTGAAGCGCAAGCAAAAGCAGCCGAGCTCGAAGCCCAACGGACCACCCAAAAGGCTCAAGCAATATCCGGACTTGGCGGCTCAGTTAGTGGCATTACAAAGAGTACTGGAGACCTTATTGCCGCTGAAAAAAAGTTTAATGCTGAAATGGCCAGCGCAAATGTAGAAATTGCGCGAGCACTTCAGCAAGTACTTGCTGCGGAAGTTAGTACCGCTGATTCGGCCTCCCGAGATGCAAGTCAGCAGATAAACCAAACCCTCGAATTGCTCAAGCAAATGCTGAACATGCTGCAATCTCTGAGAGACACCATAACTCGCAACATATAGTCCGAGGTTTTTGTGAAATTTTTACATGCATTCTTTCGAGAAAAACTTGACGCTATTTGATATTGACTAAATTGCACCACATTGCTTAATGCGAAGCACATGCGATGTCCAAAGTGCAGGTTCGCCGATTCTAGGGTTACTGACACTCGACTTTCCGAGGAAGGGGGAAGCGTTAGGCGTCGTCGGGTTTGCCTTCGCTGTGGGTACAAATTTAGCACTGCGGAGTGTGTGGTTGTTGATTTTCCATGCGTAGTAAAGCGCAGTGGCAAGCTCGTTGAGTTCGATTGCGACAAAATTAGGAGAAGTCTGATTCGGGCAATGGATAAGGAGCAGTGTTCCGAAGAAGTTATCGGCAGGATGGTGGCAAAAATACTTTCCCGAGTAGTTGAGACAAAAGAGGCTAAAATTTCTTCGCAGGAAATCGGCGCCATTATTCTGAACGAACTGAAGGAACAATATCCAGCCGCATACATGCGTTTCGCAAGCGTATATAAAAATTTCAAGTCCGCCGATGAATTTGCTTCAGAATGCAGGCTTATCGGTAACGTGAAGGATTAATCCATCGCAGCCAATTCGAAAATTTTTTCCCTGAGAATATCCAATCCAACATTGCCAGTACAGGAAATTTTAAGGGGATCGATTGCATGCTTTGTTTTAAACGCTTTCAGATTTTTTTCAGCTTCATGCGAGTCAATTTTGTTTGCGACAATCATGCTACGCTTTTTCAATAAAAGCTTGTCGTAGTGGAGCAGTTCGTTCTTTATGTCACTAAAATCTTTGGATGGATCACGATTGTCCGCCCCGGACATGTCGATTAGGTAGATAAGGGCCTTACACCTCTCGATATGCTTTAAAAATTTTAGCCCTAGGCCGCGATTTTTATGAGCATCGTTAATTATTCCGGGTATATCGGCAATGAGTACCCTCGCTTTTTTTGAGTTGTCATGCATGACGCCGACGTTGACGTGGAGGGTCGTAAATGGATAGTTTGCAATTTTTGGCGTAGCGTTCGTAAGCATTGAGGTTAGGGTGGATTTTCCTGCATTTGGAAATCCGACCAAGCCCACATCAGAAATTGTCTTTAAGATAAAATCGAATGTTCCTTCTTCTCCCGGCATACCTGGCGTGGTACGCCTTGGAGCCTGGTTAGTTGACGACTTAAAAAATTCATTCCCTTTGCCACCCACTCCGCCTTTTAGCAGGATAATTTCCTGCCCATGGGAAATAATTTCTGCGGCGATGTTTCCACTGTCGGAATTAGCAACAACGGTTCCGATTGGGACACGTACAGCCTTGCTCTCCCCGTTTTTTCCATGTCTCCCACTGCCCATACCCGGCTGGCCGTTTTTCGCACGGGCATGTGGCTTGAATCTATATTCGACCAGGTCACTAACATTGGCATCGCCAATGAGTACAAGATCCCCTCCATTTCCCCCATCTCCACCATTTGGGCCGCCCTTGGGGATAAATTTTTCCCGGCGGAAACTCAGGCACCCATCGCCACCTTTCCCCGCACTCAATCGTACATTTCTCACCTCGTCTACGAACATCCAACCCGATAAGTGCCAAATGGCATCATTTTGTCAAAGGTTTTGTATGTGGTGCAAAAAGTTACACAGTGAATTTTATTTTCTTTTATTTTGGAATATCCTTTATCGGTAAAAAATATTAATTGACCCTATTGTAAAATGTTAAATAAATGTAATTTGTGAACTTAAAGTTCAGATGGTTGATTGCCGTTTCTTTTTGTCTCCTATTACTGGAAGGATGTGACAAAGAAGAGGATGATAAGCTGGAATGTAGGTCCGTTGTCTTTTGCAGTGATACTGATATCGTCATTGATCCACAAATTGCTTCGAGTTTGAGCGGACCAAAAGTTTTCAATGCCCTGTTTGAAGGGTTAGTTGTCCCTGACCCAAAAACCTATGAACCACTTCCGGGTGTTGCCGACAGCTGGTCAATTTCAGAGGATGGGAGGATTTACGAATTTCACTTGAGGAACAATGCAAAGTGGTCGAATGGGGATCCAGTTGTCGCAGGAGATTTTGTATTTTCCGTTAAACGTGCACTATCTTCGAAGTTGAGTTTGCCGTTTCTCGAGATGTTTTTTCCCATTAGAAATGCCGAAAGATTCCATAAACAGGAGACTAGACGTTTTAACGAAGTTGGAATACAAGCCATTGGCAAATATATTTTGCGAATAGAACTGAAAAGACCGTTACATTCGTTCATGTATATGCTTATGCAGCCGTGTTGGTATCCAGCAAATAGCACAGTTTGCGAATCTCTCGACAGCTACAGTGACTGGGGAGATCTTGCTCAAGAAATCATCTCAAATGGCCCTTTTATGGTCGCTAGTAAGGAGAGCGATAGAAGCATAATTTTGAGAAAAAATCCATACTACTGGGATTACGGAGCAGTTAAGTTGGATGAGATTAGATTCGGCACCAGTTTCGATGTTGGCAAAAATCTTACCATGTTCAGAAATGGCCTTGTGGACATTTGTACGTATAGTCCACAAAACATTTGCTACGCTCAGGATTTGATCGAGGACGATGAAATTAGAAGTGACACTCTCTTCGGTTGCTTCTTCCTTGTGCTTAATACAAAAAATAAACCACTGGACGATAGAAATGTCAGAGTTGCACTGGGGATTGCTATCAGAAGAAGGGCGTTGCTTGAATTGCTATCTATGGATAGTAATTTCGCTGCCTATG
>JAITBR010000100.1 GCA_031283485.1 Puniceicoccales bacterium
TCAGAAATTAGTTGAACAATTTCCTGCGGTAAAAATTTGCGCCCGCAAAGCGCTTTTGGCACAGAAACTAAACCATCACGTGTGCAATAATTGCGAAGATTTTCAAGCAATGGCCTACCGTCCAATGGACAAATAATAGTGGACTCTGCGAAAGGTATACTATTTTCGTCATAATCCTGTACCTTGCGCACAATTTTTTGCGTTAAATCAGCAATTTCTTGCATAAATGTTTGGCGCGAAAATGTGCCGTTTTCCATTTGCCTAAGCTTATATTCCCATTCTCCAGTCAATGCAGGATTTGCAAGAGTTTCAATGTCAAGCGCGTGAAGAAAATTCAGAAGATCTTCGGCTTTGCTTGTTGAAAGCAAATCTCTCCTATTGCGTTCGAGGTAATGCAAATTAAGCATATGATCGATGATTTGCGCGCGCGTTGCAGGCGTACCTAAGCCACGCTCCTTCATTGCCTCGGCGAGGTCGTCATCATCCAGTAATTTGCCCGCTCCTTCCATGGCTGCCAGCAGGGTCGCCTCATTGAAACGTGCCGGAGGTCGCGTTTCGTCCTCGGCGGGATGAATGCTGACGATGCGAGCCTTGAAATTATCCTCCTCACTGAGTTTTGGCAGCGTAAATTCTCGATCGGAGTCAGTTTTCCCATACACTTCCAGCCAACCGGGCTTGGTAAGCACTTTTCCTTCAGTCTTGAAGTTACATTCGCCACTAACCACACTGATTCGCGTAGTTACGTCATACTCCGCATCGGGATAAAACACTGCAATAAAGCGGCAAAGAACCATGTTGTAAATTTTTGATTCTTCTTCTAAAAGGGATTTGGGGGAATGCGTTGTCGGAATTATGGCAAAGTGGTCACTCACTTGCTTGTTATTAAAAATTTTTCTGTTACCACCATTGATCCACTGCTGTTCGATGATGTGTCTAGCAAATTTCTCGCATTCTCCAGTGACATTCTGTAAAATGTCGTAGCATGTCGATCCATAATCTTCGGGCAATGCCTTAGAATCCGTACGCGGATAAGTTAAACATTTGTGCCGTTCGTAGAGCGATTGGGCAATTTTTAGGGTCATGCCAGCTGGCATACCGTAGCGCGAATTTGCCTCCCGTTGGAGTGAAGTAAGATCGTATAAGCGTGGGGCTGATTGCGTAGTATTTTTCCTTTTTTCAGAAATGGTTGCGCATTCGCTACCGCGGACTGCCTCCAAAATTGCATCAACCGACTCCTTTGTCCACATGCGATCGGCACGATCGTGCGGATCTTTACCGTTGACTTTTTCAATTTTCTGAAAAATTCCCTGGTACTTCCCTTCTCTCACTTCAAATTCTCCAAGCAAACGCCAATATTTCGTTGGTTTAAAATCAGCAATCTCGCGATCGCGATTTACAATCATAGCCAGGGTCGGAGTTTGCACACGCCCAACGGTTGCCACTTGCTTTGAGCGCGATGAAAACATGCGTGTCGTTATTGCTCGGGTGCCATTGATCCCTATGAGCCAATCCGCTTCCGAACGACATTTGGCCGCATCCCGTAAGTTCCGCATTTCATCGCTTTCTCGCAGATGCGCAAACGCCTCCCGAATTCCTGCCGGTGTCATGGAAGATAACCAGAGTCGCTTGAAAGGTTTCTTACATTTGCACAATTCGTAGATATATGTAAAAATTA
The DNA here is from genome assembly GCA_031283485.1 of Puniceicoccales bacterium. The sequence goes on from JAITBR010000100.1 coordinate 1,676, forward strand.
GCTCTCCTTCCCGTCCCGCATCACAGGCATTTATAAGCTCGTCAACGTCGTCCCGCTTCAGCAATTGTTTCAATTCGGAGAAGCGTTTTTTCGTCTTCTCGATCGGTTTTGTGCCGAAATTTTGTGGAATAATCGGCAGTGATTTTAGTGACCAGCGCTTCAATTGAGGATCGATGTCCTCGGGCATGAATAATTCAACTAGATGTCCAACTGCCCAGCTAACGATATACTGATCATTTTCATGGCAAGTATCCGTTTTTTTCAATTTACCCAGGGCTTTGGCAAGATCAACAGCTACGCTTGGTTTTTCTGCAATTACTAACTTTTTCATTACGTTTCCCAGTTGTTTCCCGTAACAAACCCAACTTTGCGGTATACTTTGGCAATCATTTTGTTTGCACGTTGCTGAGCATCTTCCCGTCCGGTATTCAAAATTGATAGCAGATAATTTTTATCTTGAACGATTTCATCATATTTTTCCCGTATCGGAGCAATTTTAGCAATGACGGCATCGGCAACGGCCCGTTTAAATGGGGCATAGTTGGTTAGCGAATAAAACTGCCCAACCGCCGCTTCGATACTTATGTCCATGATTGCAGCAAAGATATTTAACAAATTCGATATTCCAGGTTTAGCTTCTTCGTCGAACTCAATCCTGCTTCCGGAATCCGTAACCGCACCGTTGATTTTTTTCCAGATGGCGTCATTCATATCGGTGATGTACACGACACCACTCTGATTTTCATCGGATTTCGACATCTTGACCGTTGGATTTTGCAAAGACATCACACGTGCGCCCGTTTGCCCTATGTACGGTTCAGGCAAAACGAATGTTTCCGAAAACGTACCGTTAAATTTTTGTGCGATGTCACGCGTGAGCTCAAGATGCTGCTTTTGGTCTTCCCCAATTGGGACCAGATTTGCATTGTACAATAAAATGTCCGCTGCCATTAAAACCGGGTAGAACAAAAGTCCGGAATAAACAGATTCTCCAAGTTTTCTGAATTTATCCTTAAATTGCGTCATTCGTTCGAGTTGGCCGATTGGTGTCAAACAGCTGAGTATCCACATTAATTCCGAATGCCCAATGATTTGTGATTGGATAAAAATCTTGCATTGTTCAGGGTTTAGACCACAGGCAACGTACTGGGCAACGCAGTCCAGGGTGTTTTTCTTTAAGTCTGCCGGGAGGTGTGGCACAGTTATCGCATGCTGGTCCGCCAGAAAAAACAAACAATCGTAGTCATTTAACATTTTACGCCAATTGTTCACTGCACCAAGTAAGCTACCGAGGTGTAGCTTTCCAGTTGGCTGCATGCCTGTCAGTATTACTTTTCTATCGTTCACTATTTTGAATTCGATTTTTTTTGATTATTTTTCTCCAGCATCGGATGAGTCCGTTTCTGATCTTTTTCGCCACAAAGTGTTCAATTTTGCCAAATGTGCATTTATACATGAAATAGTAGGTCGGAATCTTTCGTTCCGATGTGAGCGTACGGCAACCGGCTTTATCAGCATACTCCCAATACTTCTTGATGAAACCAAAACTGTATCGAAATAGGCCAAATTTGTATGCGTAATTCACTATTTTTCTGTTTAAACACCACGGCTTTCCCCAAGAAAAATGGACTATTATCGGTTTTTTTATTTCGCGCAAACGTCTTTTCGCCAACGGTGCGAAGGGCGTAAAATTAAACCTCGGGTTGAGCGGAAGATGCTCATCGGCTGCCAAGCATATATTCATGGCATCCTGCTCTGGACAGGGCAAAGGATCTTTCCTCATCTTCACAAATTCCAAGATGCGTTCAAATATTTTCATTTCTTCGAAGCACTTACAGTCAATCAACAGCACACCGGAACACATGTAAATGCGTTCCTGCGAAATACCAGCTCTAATTTTTCGACCGGCCATACCTTCCGGTGCATAAAAATTTCCCTCTTCATCCAATGCAGCAAATGAATGCCCATCGAGATTCGTTTGCCAAAGTTTACGAATG
>JAITBR010000021.1 GCA_031283485.1 Puniceicoccales bacterium
CAACAATTTGAAAGCACGGGAAGTGCGAGAACTGGTATAATAGTATGCTTCAAAAAACTTAAAAACATCAACGTGCGAATCGATTTCGGTTTGGATAATTTTCCTAAAATCTTCGAAAAATTTCACCATCGCAGGATTGCTGTCCATCAACTCTCTCGGAGTCTTTCCGAATATGGCGGCTAATTGCTCCGACTGCCGTAGCTGTAATCGGAAACGAATAACCCATTCGACATGGTCGGGTTGATATTGATCGTCTTTCAACAAAATCGCAAATTTCGACATTTCCAAAATTATTGATTCGTATTTATTAAAAGATGGAAATCTTTCCGATAAAGCTTTGTAATTGTCCAGATAATATTTAGCAACCTCGAATACATTGTAGTCTCCGTCAAAATTGGTGGAATCAAATAGCGTGGTAGGATGCAAGTTTTCTTGCGCCAAAAGTTTGTTAATCCTAGTCGCCAAATTTTCCGGTATTTTTGCCAGATGGGATAAAATTATGTCGATTAAATAATCGGCAGAACTTCCTTTCTTCGCGATCTCATCGACGCATAAAAGTTGTAACATCCGACAAAAACTTTTTGCAGAAATTTTGGCTTGTTTGCTTAAATTCTGAATTTTCAACGCGGCATGCGAAATTGGGATAGTCGACATTTGAGTCGTTTTTTTATATTCATCAAATATATCGCCTTGCGCCAGTGACTGCGCTAGCAATATTTCGTTCTCCGGCATACCCAGCAAATTCATAAGATATTGCATTATGGGAAGTGTAAACAGGCTTTGTTCCATCGGATTCTGTCCGATGCATTTTCCGAGGTTACGCAATAGCAAAAAAATGATCCCAAACCGTTGAAAATCAAAAGTTTCGAAACCTTCACTTTCCTGTATTTCCCGCTGAATCTCGACTGGTTTGGAAAATTTTATTTTATCGGCAAAATGTTGCAAACTCGCAAAAGTACTTTCTTCTACCGTGTGTTCCGCCGAAATCGGCGCATGGTAAAACTTTCCAATGGCTGAAATTTCTGCCAGACATCGCATAGCTTTCTTCCAATCACCGGAAGAGGCGCAACCAATGATAGCCTGTTTGTTTTTTTCGATTGATCGCCTGGTATCATCATCGTGCAGCGGAATTAAATCTATCTCCATTGCCTTGGTTAATTTGCGTATTTCCTGTTCCCTATCCCGCCTAACAAATCGCTTAATTTCATCCTCGGTGTATTTTTCAGAAAGAATTTTAAAAAGTTCATCCGCTGTTTTTCCGGGAAAATTGTCAATGAATCTGGCAATTTTCTGAGCCACATTTTGATTTGTAACGTTTTTAATTACCCATTCTTTAAATTTTGAAGGATGTTTATCCATGGCAATACAACCTATGATAAATTCTTCAGCCCAGGAATTATCAGCATCTGCAAACTCTATCATCCTATTTTCAACGCATTGCGTTATAGGACTCCCGCCGCCATATCGCCAGTTTAGAATTAGCGCCTCAAATAAGCGTTGCAGTCTGATATCCCCATTGATCGCCGATAAAATTGCTTTAGACCCTATGCCGTCATCTGCTATCAGTGAATTTATATTGTGGAGCTCCGGAATGACATAGTTAAATTTTCGCACCGAAGTAAACGGGAACATGCGATCTCCTACCAGCCGAAAATAATTCATGGTACTGTCCGTTATGGGCGAAAGATAAAAATGCTTTGACAGCATTTGCAGTGACCAAAAATATTCACCACAATGATCCAAACATGCTACTACCGCCTCTGCGACCGATGGAATTGTTAAATTTTTTTCCATTAAGTCTCCGATGTGGGAGAATCGCAATTGCGATCCATCGTCTTTAAGATTTGCTAAATACGCAAATGCTTGTGCAACAAAGCGATTGCCGATTCGATCTTTGGCAAATGTCCTTGCCCACTTGCTTTCTTCTTCGCACAATTCCCCGAAAACATCAACTAGCGGAAACGTTTTTGGCTGATCTCCACGCACGATGTAACCTATGTTTCTTTCAAAATGAAAAGATTCTAAATATGCTTCTATAAATTTTTGTAGTATAACATCATCATCGGCCAACGCTTTTTTGAATATGCTAAGGAAGTTACTGCATGTTTTTGCACCATTCCGAAAAGGACGCATTGCGGAACCGAGTCCGTATTGCATAAATTTTTTTGCTGAAATATCTCCATTCCGTAGCATATCGATTAGCTTATGCGCAAATCTGTCGTAATCTATAACATTTCCAATTTCCACTGCTGCGCTTTCGCAATAGCAAGCGATTGACATCAGTGTCGAAAAATTGAGGCCTTGAGCCAAATCCACCCTGCCATTCTGTGTTGCCAGCTCCGAAAGAAAATGTATGACGTTTTTGTCCGATATGATGCCACAGAAGTGGTCAGAAACTGTTTGTGCAATTTTTTTAACGACGCCATCTGAAAGCTGCAGCACAGAACAACCCGATCTAGGACACAATGATTGTGCCTCGGAACCAAATTCGCATGGCGGTTCATGCGTGGCTTCAATGGTTGCAAAACACTCCATCCCCGAAGCTGCGTTGACGCTTATTCCACTTGCATTTATTGCACAGAAAAAAACAAAGACACAGGCAAAGCACAAACTATTCACACAATAGACGCTTATCTAGGCAGAAATATATGTCAATAGAGCACACTACGATAAAATTAGCTGGCAGGCTTTTATCCCATCCCCGAAGAGATCGTACCAAAGCCCGGTGCTTCTGCAAGTTTTTTCTACGATTTTTTACGAAATTTTTACTACCGGCTTCAAAACCTTCACCCGAAGGTGAAGGGCCCGGACCGCGCCCTCAAAACGAGTATCCGAGGGATGCGGAAGCGGAAATGAACTTGCTGTCGCCGCTGAGGCGGCCGAGGAAGCTGCCGGTTATTTCAAAGTGATCGTCGAGGCGGCTACGGAAGCCCCC
>JAITBR010000048.1 GCA_031283485.1 Puniceicoccales bacterium
ACATTTGATTGGCCTGAAAAAATATTCACCCGGTAAGATTTTTTACGACGGAATCGATGCATTGAAGTATCAGGATGGATTTTTTAGTAAATTTGGAGTTTTATATCAAAGTGGAGCGCTGTGGAGCTCTATGACAGTTGCGGAAAATGTAGCCCTATTGCTCTCCGAGTATACGGACCTTTCAAAGCCTGACATTGGCAGTCTTGTCGAATTAAAATTGGCGCTCGTGGGTCTGAACGATTTTGGGGATTTTTATCCGTCACAGTTATCCGGTGGGATGAGAAAAAGGGCTGGGCTAGCTCGCGCAATGGCGCTCGATCCGGAAATTTTATTTTTGGACGAACCTTCCGCCGGGCTGGACCCAATTTCCGCAGCAAGATTGGATGAACTTATCCTGAAAATTCGCGAAACTTTTGGGACCACGATCGTAGCTGTTACCCACGACTTGGAAAGTATATTTAACATAGGTGATCGGGTCATATATCTCGACGCCGAGTCCAAATCGGTAATTGCAAGCGGTCGCCCTTCGGATTTGAAGAACGACCCAATTTGTGGCAGAGTTTCAGATTTTTTATCACGCAAGTGCGCCGATTGAACCCACTTATCCTATTCTCACACTCGAAAGCCTTTCTTTTCTGTCTTGCATTATTGCTTGCGCTATGCTGGATAGAGTACTATTCATCTGGTGTAGTCTGGCTAAGTCCTGCGCCGTCATTGAAGCCTGATTCTGCAAGGCATTGATTTCCATCGATAAGCTCTCAATATTTTCTTTAGTGACACCTACTGCGCTGTTTGCCCCTAAATTTACCAATTGTACCGCAGGTTCTCCTACTTTGTTCGTAAAATCCATTACTTTAGTTATTCCCGTAGCTAAAGCTGCCACTGCACCGGCTATCACAGCCGGTGCCCCTGCAGAAATGAGAGCGCATATCGCCGCTGCACCACCTAAACATTGGATTCCGATCTTTAACCACGAAGTGTTTTTCGTAACATTTTTTTCAAGTTCAACACTTCGCAATGCTTGCTCATGCTTTTCTTTGGCCAAAATTTTGGACTTTTCATTTTCCTTAAGCCATACGCGAAATGCCTTTTCACAATTATCATTTCCACGTTCTTGGAGTTTTAACACAAAGTATGCAAACATTATTGATGGATCCGAACAATTAAGTAGAAAATTTAGATCCTCTTGATTTCCCTTGCCATTCGATAGAAAATTTCTATCGTAACCTTTGATGCCACTGAACTCAAAATCTTCACCATCGCTTTTAAACCCAAGATCTTTATGCAGAGCATCGATCTTTTTTTGTGCTTTCTCTTCAACGAAGGTGCCTGATGGTATTTCTCTTGTTTCCGGGTTGAAAGTATGATTCCACCATCCTTTTGCGGAATCCCAGCATCTTTTTGTGAAATCCCAGCATTTGCCAAAAAATCCCTTATTTTCGTTCGATTCCACAGTCGGGTAGGCTTCTCCCGCACTTACAAATTTGCCACCCGCTCTGGCTTTTCTTATTTCTTGGATATTCATTGGCACTAGGATATCTTCGGCGCGATGCGATTTACTCCCGGGGGAGTCGGAATTGCTATAAAGAGATCCAGCTTGGCTCTCTCCAAGTGATTTACTAACATCAGCTTTTAGTTTACTATCAGAGATTACTACCATAATGCGTTCCGCATGTGAGGGGAGATTTTGAAAGTCAAGCTTTTTTGAAAATTTTGTGAAAAATTTCTGACATCAAAATCCACATATGGTAACATTGTATTTATCAGCCGAAGATAGGACGTTTTTTTTATCCAAAATTATTACGGAATTGGCTTCCAAAATGGCGGTGAAAATACCGTGATTCACCATGAGATCGAGAGTCCGTTGGCCAAATACTGGTAGATCAAACCTGTAATCCTGTTTGCATTTGCCAGCTTTTACCAAAAATGCGCCGTCGACTTTAAATTTTGATGCGCGCTCTATCAGGTCATTTGTGCCGGCAAAATCCTCAACTGCCAAAGTTGTTCCCTTTCGCATGATTACGGATTGTCCAATGTCTAATTCCGAAATTCCCTTGGCAATTTTTATACCGTGGTCAAAGTATTCCTTTTTAATTTCCAGTTTCTTCTTCGTCATATTGCCGACCATCGCCAAGTCCTCATCCATGAAACATCTCGCATCGAGAATTTTGGCACCAACATTTTCAATTTCCGAAGCAATGGCACTGAAAATCGTTTCGGCATTCTTTGCCTTTAATTTTGATAACAAAGACAGTGCTTTGAAATCCGGGGCTAGACCATGAAAAAGTTTTTTTGGCTGAATTTGTCCAGCCATCATGACGTAATCGATGCTATTGTTTTCTATGAATGAAAGAAGTTTCCCAATTCTCCCGATGGACATTTTGCTTACCTTTCGGTCGGAAAATTTTGCCACTAGTTCTTCGCTAGCCTCGCCGCTTAACGCTACTAAACAAACATCCAGACCGCACTTTTGCATCCTATCGGATAGCAGTAAGGGATAGAGGCCCCGTCCGGCTATCATTGCAATTCTCTTTCGTTCCGAAAAATCATACGGCAAAAATGCCGAAAGCGCCATGCGCAGATGGCTAAGGCAAATTTATTGGAAGGCAAGGATTAAATTTTTTACAGCTACTTTTGGAGCGGCCTTTGTGGGCCTTTTGAGTGATACAGATCACCGTTCAGCAATCTGGATTAGGAGCATGTTTTAGAAATTGCAACAACGCGTAATTTTAACTTGTCATTGGACTGGCATTTTACCAGAGTTCAGCCCAAATGAAATACATTTTTATCACGGGGGGTGTCGTTTCTTCCCTTGGCAAGGGATTGACTGCTGGTGCACTCGGTGCCCTACTTGAAGCGCACGGATACAAAGTGATTTTACAAAAATTTGACCCGTATTTGAATATTGATCCGGGAACTATGAGTCCATTCCAACACGGAGAAGTGTATGTCCTCGACGATGGTGCAGAAACGGATCTGGATTTGGGGCACTATGAGCGCTTTACACATTCGAAGCTCACCGGAAACAATAGTATATCATCGGGAAAAATTTATTCCTCCGTTATTAGAAAGGAAAGGAAGGGAGATTACCTTGGAGAAACTGTGCAAGTCATCCCCCATGTCACCGATGAAATTAAGGCCTGCTTCCGCAATGAAGCTATGGAGTGCGACGTCGTTATCACCGAGATCGGTGGTACCGTTGGCGACATAGAAAGCTTGCCGTTTCTGGAATCGATGCGACAGCTGGCCCTGGAAGATGGCAAAGAAAATGTTCTTTTCATACACATGACGCTCGTACCGTACCTGCGCGCCGCCGGTGAGCTGAAGAGTAAACCGTCGCAGCAAAGTGTGGCCAAATTGCGTGAGATAGGTATTCAGCCGGACATTTTGGTGTGCAGAACAGAAATTCATTTTACCCGCGATGTTAGGCAAAAATTGAGTATGTTTTGCAACGTAGCAGAAGGAAGTGTAATTGAAGAAAAAGACCTTGATCTTTCGATCTATGAGTTGCCAGCAGCGTTGCACAGAGAAGGACTGGACAACATAGTTTTATCGAAATTAGGATTACGGAATACGCACTGCAATATGAAAATCTGGGAAGATGTCATAGGGAAGTTGAAAAATCCGAAATGTAGCGTAAA
>JAITBR010000001.1 GCA_031283485.1 Puniceicoccales bacterium
CCAAGAAAATGCGGAAATGAACCTAATGGCTGAACAGATATTTACAGCAAGGAATATTGCAAGGGTTTTGCAGGAGGCAATACCAAGCGAATTTTATTTGGCAACAATCGCAAGTGATCGCTTCAACGGTCGCCATTTGAGCGATAATAAATTCAATGGGGAAGGTTTTTTTGATGGTAAAAAGCGGTCTCTATGGAAATCGGTTAGATGGACTCAAAGTTATGCCAAGAATCACATTTCCCATAGGGATAAAATTTTTGCGGGGATGATTGGTTTTAATTTCTCAAATTTTGACGATAAATTTTTTGGAATATTTGTTGGGTTTTCAGATGCCGATATCAATTGCACCGGTCAAAACAGCGGTACAAGTGGCCAGCAAAGCGGCGTAAATGTGGGAGCATATGGAGCGATTGCTCTCAGTGATGAATTTGCAGTGAGCTATTCTTCGATGATCTGGTATGCACGTTTTCGATGCGATCAGAATTTGAAAAATGCCGACTATGGGCCACGAAATTTACGTGCACATTCGAAATACTACGGCATATCTTATTTTAACAAACTGTCACTGATGTACGCATTTCAAAGTGGACGCTACACATTTTATCCGGAAATATCGCTGCATTTCGATTGGGTGGGCCAATCGACACACGATGTCAAAGTCGGTGAGGAAACATTATTTCGACGTACTGGGGTTAGGGGCTTTTACGTTTCCTACGAAATTGGTATGCGCTGCCGGGCAGTAGGCTGGCGTGGTCATCGTGGGATCTATCCGGATATTTTTGTTGGTTACGAATTCGACATGTCCCGTCATGGAGCTTCTCTGCAGCAAGATATACCGGAGACCAGGAGAATGGATCACTTAGTCACAAAAATTGGGCTTATTTTACACCTGAGTAATAAACTGTGTGCAAATGCCTGGTACATCGGGAATTACAACAAAAACTTCGGACTAAGTGGTGTGTCCATGGGCATAACTTACAATTTTTAGCTCCTTTTATTTTGTAAAATACAACGAAAATATTGCAAGATTGATGGAAGTTTAAGTTTTAAATCTTCTCCGCAAGGATATCCTGTAATTTAGCCATCCCGTTTTTCATGGTGCACAGAAATCCAAAGCTGTCAAATTTTGAAGGAGACTTGTCTCCGGCAAAATCATCGCTGACAAGCATTTCAAAAACGCCAATCCGACCGTAGTATCCCCTGCCAGAGCACACGTCGCAGTGTCCACCTCCCTTGCAAAATTTACACTTCAGTCTCATCAATTCCTGGAAAATTACGGAATAGACACAGGAATCGATCAAATATTTTGAGATTCCGAGATCATGTAAGCGTGTGATTGCCTCCTCCGATGAGCCGGCATGCACGGTAGACAAGATTAAATGTCCAGTTAGGGCTGCCTGTATGGTTGAATGTGCCGTTTCGGAATCCCGTATTTCCCCTATGAAAATTACATTCGGTGCTTGTCGTAGAACGGCCCGCAAAATGTGAGTAAACGTAAGACCTATCTTTTCATCAACGGCCACTTGACTAACATCCGGAAGTACGTGTTCGATGGGATCCTCGATGGTGATGATTTTTTTCGTGGGAGACAAAAGATGTTTCAACATGGAATATATGGTTGTCGTTTTCCCACTGCCAGTTGATCCCGCGATGAGCAGTAGGCCGCTGTCCAGATTCAAGAGCGCTTCCAGGTATGAAATTTGCAAATCGCTCAGTCCAATGTTGTGAATGGAAAACTCTTCAGAATTTGCATTGAATATGCGCAGAACAGCATTTTCGCCATAGATATTTGGAATAATCGATACACGCACATCACATTGGCGACCGTTAACAACCGCCTTCAAACGACCATCCTGAGGCAAACGAGTCTCATCCAGCTTCAATTTTGCGTGCAATTTTACGTTTGATATGATTGCTCGCGCCAAGTTTTGGTCAAGCTGCTGAATTATTGTTAATTTGCCGTCAACCCTGAAGCGAACACGCATGCCATTTCTATTACATTCAAAATGAATATCCGATGCGCGCATGTTGGCAGCAAGCTCCATAAAATGCCCAAACAAGCGGTCGAGTGGGATTTCCCGTTCTTCAGCACTAGCGCTTTCATCACGCTCCGCTGTGATAGAATGTTTGGCAGCGACATCTCCGGAATGTTCTTTCGCCAAGTTGACTTGCTCGTTCATGGCATGAAGTTCACTTGCAGATCTGCTGAAAAATGACACGATAATTTCCCGCTTTGCGAGCATGCAAATGACACTTACTTTTAGGCGGGCACTGAGGTCGTCAATGACATTGATGGCAAAGGGATTCCACATTGCAACGTATAAATCTTCGCCCTTTCTTTCAATGGGGACGATCAGGTGTCTCCAAGCATATTCCCTTCCAATATCAAGAAGAATATTGCCATCCACGGTATCCAAATTGTGACACAGGCCACCGATACACAATTTGCCAAAAATTTTATCCTTATTCGGATGATTTTCCAGAAATTTGAACGCATCAAAATTGCCAACGCAGTCGGCGTCAATAAATTTGCCATCAACTAACCATTGCGCTAACCACTCGTCCATGAAACCCCCTGGAATTACTATCGTTCACTGCAAAACAAATTGCAACAGGCTTCGCTGGAAATCTCTGGAACGAAAATAAGTTCGTGGGAATCGATCGCATCATCCAATATGGAGAATCCTATCAGCATTCCATTGTACTCGAAAAGAATTTTCCTGCCATACGCATCCGCCACCAGCCTGTGCATTTCATAGGCGGCATGATCCGTAAGGGTTACGATTAACAGATGTCCATGGATACACTCTCGAACGGTAATGTTGCGGATATCCTTCTCATCAAATAGAGGAGTGGGAGCAACATTCACGTGCAGAGAACTGACCGGCAAAATTACCGAACACGGACAAGTCTCTCCGTAGGATTCCAGCAAAATTGCACAGGAGTGTTTGCCGCGATCAACCGAACCGCACCCGACTAGAAACGCGAAAAAAATCAGCCAAAAAATATAGCAGACACTTCTATAAAACATCATCCAATGTGTAAAGACCAGGTTGACTAAATTTAGCAAATTTTTTAGCAGCGCACAATGCTCCACGGGCAAAAATTTCGCGGTTGGTGATACGGTGAATAAGTTCCAATCTCTCCCCCTGACCGGCAAACAAAACTTCGTGCTCCCCAACAATATCTCCACCGCGGACTGAGTGTAAACACACCTCACTTATACTCCGTTCGCAGTTGCCCTTTCTGCCGAAGCTTTCCACACAGTGGCGCACGGACTGAATGTTTTTCAGCAGAGTTATAGCCGTTCCGCTGGGAGCATCCTTTTTTTTGGAATGGTGCCTTTCGACTATCTCGATGTCGAAATTTTCCGGCAGGAATTCGGTGGCAAGTTTCACAAGCTTGTTTAGAACGAAAACTCCAATCGAAAAATTCGAGGCATGCAAGATTGGAATATTTTTCGCATTCAACGCAAGTTCGCGTTTGTGACTGTCGCTCAACCCCGTTGTTCCGGAAACAACTTTCACGCCACGTTTTGCGGCGGTGCTGCACAGCGCAAGTAGACTATCGGGAGAGGTGAAATCCAAGCAAACATCAGGATTATTATCAAATTCAACGGCCAAATTTGAACCGCGATTGACTTCACCGACAACTTTGCAACCATACTGCTCAGCCAGAGCTACAATTAGGCATCCCATACGGCCATGTGATCCGCATACTAGTATTTTCATAGATTAAAATCGGAAATGTTATCGAGTGAAGTTACGGCAACATCAGGGTTAACACGCTTCATCAAACCGCTGAGAATTTTTCCAGTCCCGCATTCAAAAAAAATTTTCACGCCACAGCAAATCGCTCGCTCGCAGCATTTTGCAAACAGCACCGGGGACACTATTTGTTTTACCAGTAAGCGCTTGGCATCTTCTCCGGTTTTCATGAAATCAGCGGTAACATTTGAAATAACACCAATTTTCGGATCTTCAAATTTAATATCGTTCACAAATTTTTCAAAACCCACGCAAGCTTCCGCCATCAACTGGCTGTGATATGCACCGGCAACTTTTAACGGGAAAATGCGCTTGAAAGGCATTTTTTCTGCCATAGCAATAGCCGATTGCATTGCGCCGCATTCACCGGAAATTACCACCTGGCCAGGGCAATTCACATTGGCTATTTCAACTCCCGTTTTGTCGCAAATTTCCAGAATGTCATCGAACATTCCACCGATCAAACTAACCATAGTTCCGTGTGTATTTTCGCAGGCTTTTTGCATCAAACTTCCGCGCATATGCGTAATTTTTAGGCCAGTTTCGAAATCAAACACTCCGGATATGCACAGTGCACTGATCTCTCCAAGGCTAAGCCCAAAGGTAATTTCAGCCTGTTTTTCCGGATACAAATCACGCATTACCTCTGCTGCCGCGTAACTGTGTGTAAATAACGCCGGTTGACAGCAACTTGTAGCCGTCAAATTACATTCTGGGCCACAAAATAGCGTATTTAAAAATGATTCACCAATAACTTTTTCGGCCAACTTGAATACCAATGAAGCGGCCCGATTGCCGTCATATAGCGACTTCCCCATTCCCACACATTGGGCACCTTGACCGGGAAAAATTAAACCAATTTTCATGCTAGTAACTTTTGGCCCAAATGGCACGTTGGCTGCTATTTTGCCCACTAAATGGACAGATCCCATCTCCATCACTTCCAAACGGAAGACAGCGAATTGTCACACCAAGCTCCCTTTTTATGCGTGCTTCCACGCCGCTGTCACCATTCCAATGAGTAACTACAAAACCACCAAATTCTTTGAAATATGCGAAAATTTCAGATTCGGAAGTGATGTTTGCCGTATTTTCACTGCGAAATGCCAAGGCACGACAAAATAATTTTGACTGGATGTCATCGAGTAGGGCAGGGAACGTTGAAACAAAAGTATTATAATTGCTGGACTGTTTCCCAGATCTTAGTGTATCGCGACGCGAAAAACACACTAAATTCGCATTAATATCACGCATTCCAATCTCAACTATGACAGGAATACCACGTTTCACATGATTCCAAAATTTTTCACCACCTCGGAGGTCGCGATCATCGATTTCAACGGAAATTTCTGAAAATTTATCAACACTATCTTCGAGTTCTTGACGCAATCTGTTGCAGTATTCTAGGACGGGAGTCCTAGTAATTTCATCAAAAATTGGAAGAATGACGGCGTGAACTGATGCCAGTTTTGGTGGTATAACCAACCCATCATCGTCGGAATGTGTCATTATTAGACCTCCAATCAAACGCGTGGAAACTCCCCAGGATGTTGTCCAACCGTATTCGTCGATGCCGCCCCTATTAACGAATTTTATGCCGGATGATTTGGCGAAATTTTGCCCCAGAAAATGTGACGTTCCAGCCTGCAGAGCTT